>JAAZZZ010000050.1 GCA_014238985.1 Gammaproteobacteria bacterium | reverse complement strand
CCCACCTGATCGCACATATCCAGCCTCTATGAGTGATTGTAATAGATGATTAAAATGGTGCATTTGATAGGGCGGATCCAAAAACACAATATCAAATGGCTCAACACTGTGTGCAATCAAATCATCCGGCACATGCCCACACACAACCTGATAGGTGTCAGGTTCAGCTGAAAACTTTTTTAAATGCTGAATAATTGAATCGGTCAAAACTTTATTTTTATCAAAAAACATTGAAAAACATGCGCCACGAGACAATGCTTCCAAACCCAAAGCACCACTGCCTGCAAATAAATCTAAACAACGCGCACCTTGCAAATAAGACGATAACCAAGCAAACATCGTTTCTCGCAAACTGCCCATTGTGGGACGCACCTGTGAACTTGCAGGAAAGCTCACTTTGCGGCGCTTCCAGCGTCCAGCAATAATTCGAACACTGCCAACATTCGCCGACATGACACCTCCCGTTTTATTTCATCACGTGCTAACGCTGCTTTGATCCAACCATCACCCATAGGCGCTGGGGCAAATCAATATGTTGTGCAAAAACTTTCTGGATTGATTGTACGTCAACAGCGCGTATTTTTTCAACATATTCTTCCAAGTAATTGATAGAATGATGGTAAAATGCTTGGTCAAGCACCCACCGTAGTAAGCCTCGATTGGTTGACAATGATCGATACAGTTGGCCTAAAAATTGAATACGTGCGCGTTGTAGTTGCTCAAAAGATGGGCCTTTTCGAACAAATTTAGACAATTCAACCTGAACCACATCAATCACCTTAGAAGGCATATCATGCTGTGTTTGAAGCATCACTAAAAATGGACCAGATTTCTGAAGCGGAAACATCTGACTATTCACGCTATAAGCCCAACCATGCTGTGAACGTACTGTATTAAATAACACCGAATCCATGCCACCACCGAACACATGATTCCCTAACATCAATGTAGGCAAATTTGGATCATGTTGATCTACCGCCAATTGGCCTAAAAGCACAGTTGTTTGGTGACTCGCAAAGGGAATATTCACATGCTGCACTTGAAGCACTCGATGTGGCACAGGCATCTTTGAAGCCGGCTTCCCTGGTCGCAAGGCTGTTGCGATGCGTTCGGCCAGCACTTCAGCCTGTGCCCGCGTGACAGCTCCCACCATCACAATCACAGCATTTTCTCTTACATAATAACGTTTAAAAAACCGAACCAACTGCTTGCGCTGCAAGCGCTGAATAGAGGCCTGCGTGCCTAAAGTTGAATGTCCATAGGGATGCCCTGAATACAATTGCTTAAAAAAAGCCTTTTGAGCAATTGAAACAGGCTGTTCATCTTGATTCACCAACAACGCAAGCCTTTCAGATCGCTTCAATTTCAAACGATGCGCTGGAAAAGTGGGTCGCGACACCACTGCAGTTAAAATCCGCCAAGCCGATTCAAGCGCTTGAGGCTGAATACGCGTACGCAAAAAAATAATACTTTGATCTCGCCCCAATTCGCCTGTTAACTGTGCACCCACCGCGGCTAATCTTCGACGCACTGCGCGTGCCGATAAACCACGCACCCCTTGATCTAACAACCCTTGAGTCATCGAAGCCAATCCAAACTGGGCTCCATCTCTTGCAGACCCTGCATCAAAACTCACCGCAACATCTAACATAGGAATCTGAGGACGATCAACCCACCAAACGGGCACACCTGTGCGTGTTTTCCACATCATCACTTTGGGTAAATGATGGCTGAAGGTGGCTTGGGTAGACTGCGTCACCTCGGAAGGCTCATGTGCCCCAAAAGCCCAAGGCATCATAAAGATCATCATGCCCACCATCCAATGACGCACCCTCATGCTGAACGCACCTGTTGCCACCATGCTTTCAATCCCCCATGCTGCTTTGGCTGTTTTGATAAATGTCGTGAACCTTGAGGCTCAAGCCACATTAATGTTTGCCGATTCGGCTGTAAATACAGGCGAACAACTGCACGCACCTGCTCAGCAGTGACCGCTTGAATGCGACGCGCATAGTCATCCGCTAATTTCAAGGGCAAATTCAATGCCGCTAAAGCGCCCAACTGATTTGCTTGTGTTTCTATTGAATCTTTTTCATAGACATGTTGGGCAATTACAAGTGCCTTAACACGGTTAAGCGCTGTGGTTGAAACACGCTGCGTATGCAAACGTTTGAGCTGGAGCTGCATCTGCCGCTCAACTTGCCGCTTAGAGCGGCCAACCGCCGGTTCACACTGAATCATCAGTAACGTATCGTACAAACCATAGCCTTGATAACGAACACTGAGGCTGTTCACCCAATGACGTTGTTCTTTTAAAGCTTCGACCAAGATCCCTCCATCACCCCAATCCAACAGCATAGACAACACATCAAGCGCGTCCGATTGCCATTGATCTTGGGGCAATAACGTCTTAAATGAAGGCACCAGATACCCCAGATACAATAAAGGTTTTGCTGCAGACATATAAGCCATTAAACGCCGCTTAATCAATGGTTTTTGTACTGCATGGGCTTTCATTTCAAGCAAAGGTTTGCGCTGGATTTTAGAAAAATATTCTCCCGCCAATGCAAGCACCTTAGGCGCCGACACATCACCCACAACAACCAAAATGGCATTATTCGGCACATACCATCGCTGATACCAAGTACGTAAATCTTGAACGGTCAATTGTTCAATGTCTCCAGCCCAGCCGATCACAGGATTTTGATAAGGATTTGCCATAAAAGCAGCCGCCCTGAAGCGTTCAGCAGCCAAGGCTTGTGGATGATCGTCTACGCGCATACGACGCTCTTCCATCACAGCTTTCATCTCACGTTTAAATAATGCAGCATCTAGAGTTAAATGCTGCATCCGATCTGCTTCTAGCGCCAAAACACCTGCCAGTTGATCCGCTGGCACAGATTGTGTGTAACCTGTAAAATCATAGCTGGTAAATGCATTATCATTCCCGCCCATTGCTGCAATTTTACGGCTGTATTCGCCTGAACTCACCTGCTGAGTCCCTTGAAACATCATATGTTCCAATGCATGTGAAATGCCTGTCAGTCCAAGGGGCTCATCACTTGATCCCACGCGATACCATAATTGCACCACCGCTAAAGGTGCACGGTGGTCTTCTAATACCACCACCTGCAAACCATTATGAAGTGATGTTGAAAATACGTTCGATTGCGCCCAACCAGACATCGAAACACACAAGATTAAAGCACTGATCAGCACCTTTCGCATCGAGCACCCCCTGATGAACACAACGCCCAGCATAGCAACCATGCACACAAATTCAACCCCTTTTCAATCGACAATATACCCAATTTCATTCAATACCTTGCTTTAACCATCGCAAACAGTTGTGTTCATAAATTCAGGCATGTTAGGGTGAATTATGTTCAATACACTTTGGAAAAATATGGGCATTCGTCATTGGTTCAAACGTAAAGACGCACAGCAAGCATCACCATCATCTCAATCTCAACAACGATTAGAGGACGGGCTTAATCGAACACGTCATCGCCTTTGGGACCGCTGGTCCCGCGACTCAACTCAAACGCATCGTGATGAACAGCTCACTCACTGGAAAACTGCACTGCTGAGCGCTGATGTTGGACCCGCCTTAACAGATCGCATCATCAGCAACCTTAAAACTCAATTGCCTCAATATCCAGCCCCAGATCAAACCATTATATGCTTGAAAAACTTACTCTATGCCCACCTGGAACAGTATGAGAAACCTCAAATTGAACAATCTGCTTCAACAGTGTGTTCTATTTTAATTGTGGGCATCAATGGTGCTGGAAAAACGACAACCATTGGTAAATTGGCACATTATTTCACCCAACAAGGCGCCAGTGTCCTACTGGCTGCAGGCGACACCTACCGTGCAGCCGCAATTGAACAACTGAAAATATGGGGACAACGACAATCTATTCCCGTGATCGCACAAACGCAAGGCGCAGACAGTGCCAGCGTTATCTTTGATGCGCTACAAGCCGCTCAAGCACGCAACATTGATGTGCTCTTAGCTGATACAGCTGGACGATTGCATACCCAACATAATCTCATGCAAGAGCTCACAAAAATCAAACGCGTGATGCATAAAGCAGACTCAACAGCTCCACACGAAACCTGGTTAGTGCTCGATGGCACTTTGGGCCAAAACAGCCTAACACAGGCTCAAGAATTTCATGAAACACTCAATTTAACAGGCTTAATTATGACAAAACTTGATGGCTCTGCTCAAGGGGGCTCACTGCTGGCCATCACAGAACATCTCAATCTTCCAATACGATTTATCGGCGTGGGCGAACAAACTGAAGACCTTCAAGTGTTTAATTCGCGTCGATTTATTGACGCCTTACTGACAGCGCCTCCATAATTTGACATAAAACACTCGCTTAAAACTTAAGGTCTCGCAGAGGCTGGCACTCATTTAACATTTTACAAAACAGCTCAGCTGTCTTCTGTGCATCATATAACGCGCCATGCGCTTGCTGCACATCAAATGATAATCCAGCAGCTTGCACCACACGCGCTAAAACAGTCTCCCCATACAATATGCCCCCTAATGTCGCTGTATCAAAACACGTGAATCGATGTAAAGGAAAGTGTTTAATCTGACAGCGCTCTACAGCATTCATGATGAAATTCAAGTCAAAATGAGCATTGTGCCCCACCAACACCGCTCGACGACACTTCGCAACCTTCAACCAATGACCAATCTGTACAGCCATTGCTTTGAATGCTTGATTTTCAGGAATAGCAAACCGTAAGGGATGGTCCGGAATAATGTGATTAAATGCCAAAGCCTCAGGTCGACAACGGCTGCCCTCAAAAGGTTCAACATGCTCATGCCACACAGAAGATGCATCATCACACACCCAACCACGCACTGAATCAAATCGAACTAAAATTGCAGCGATTTCTAACAAAGCATCCTGACGACAATCTACACCGCCTGTTTCAACATCGACCACAATCGGCAATAAACCATTAAAACGCTTGGAGATGTTCACGTGCAAATCATTCATACCCCCTCCACTTGCCACGCTAATTGTTGACCTGCACAAATTGGTGTCAATCGATCCTCTAAAGCCCATGGCAAAAATTCAGGCACCTTCATCGGTTTTTGCACCAAGCACACCCGTTGAGTATTAGGCGAACGACCGTAAAACCGAGCTCCGTTGAGACTGGTAAAGCCTTCTAGATGCGCTAAGGCCTGCTGCTCAAAAAACACTTGCGTATACAACGACAAGGCATAAGGTTGTGTATAAATTCCTGCGCAACCACTGGCACAATAGGTATCACGCGCAGCCTGTGGCGCACTGTCTGTGCCCAAGAAAAATCCAGGATGCCCAGACGTCACTGCAGCAATCAAAGCCTGTTGATGTTCACGACGTTTCAACACGGGCAAGCAAAATAAATCGGGATGAATGCGTGTGTTCAATAACGCATTACGATCAAAACATAGATGGTGTGCTGTCACCGTTGCTGCAACTTGCGGGTAATGCGCTTTAACCCAATTCACTCCTTCTTGTGTGCTCACATGTTCGAGCACCACACGTAGAGTTGGATACGCTTCAATCAAAGGTTGAAGGTTTTCCTCCAAACACACCGCTTCCCGATCAAACACATCTACATCAGGTGAAAGCACTTCTGCATGCACCATCAGTGGAATATTCAACAAAACCATTTGCTCAAATACTTCAGCATGCTCTAACCAATTTAACACACCTTGCTCTGCACCTGTGGTTGCACCCTTAGGGTAAAGCTTTACCCCATGAAACCACGGAAATTCTTTCGCAGATTTTAATATGCTCGGATCAAAATCAGCGGTTAAATATAAGGTCATGAGCGGCTCAAAAGATGTTTGCCCCATCGCTGCATGAATGGCTTCACGGTAGGCAAGCATGGCATCAATTGAGACAATCGGGCTGTTTGTGTTGGGCATGATGACAGCGCGTGCAAAATGCAAGCCAATCTCTGGAATAGTATATTGTAAAACTTCACCTTCACGTACATGAACGTGCCAATCATCTGGCTGAATAATCTCTAAACGCATTTAAATCCTTAATAATATTGATACAACTCATTGGACCTTTTTGATTGAAACCACAACGACTCAAAACACTTAAACAACGGACACATGATAACATTGAGCATAGTGAAGACAACAAGTTTCAAAATTTTTCATCATTGAAGCTTTAAAAAGATTAAT
>JAAZZZ010000004.1 GCA_014238985.1 Gammaproteobacteria bacterium | reverse complement strand
AAATGAAGTTATTTCATCTTTAACTTCAATTTTTTTTTTTTTTTATTGGATGGAAAGGGAAGTTTTTGATATGTATGGAGTGAACTTTAAAGATCATCCAGATCTAAGAAGAATTTTGACGGATTATGGGTTTGTAGGCCATCCTTTTCGTAAAGATTTTCCATTGGTGGGCAACGTTGAGTTGCGTTACGATGCTGCGCAAGGACGTTGTATTTATGAACCCTGTCAATTGGAGATGCGTGTCACAGTCCCGCGTGTGATTCGCCCGGCTGTTGAACAATCTGAGAACCAACAAGAGGTGCAGGATGGCTGAAATGCAAAATTACACGTTTAATTTTGGACCCCAGCACCCTGCAGCACATGGTGTCTTGCGTTTGATCTTAGAAGTTGATGGAGAGGTGGTGCAGTCTGCAGACCCGCATATTGGGTTGTTGCATCGTGCGACAGAAAAATTAGCAGAAACGAAACCGTACATTCACAATATTGGTTATATGGATCGTTTAGATTATGTTTCGATGATGTGTAATGAGCATGCCTATTGTCGTGCCATCGAGCAATTAGGCGGCATTGTTGTTCCAAAGCGTGCGCAGTATATTCGTGTGATGTTCGATGAAATTACACGTATTTTAAATCATTTAATGTGTATTGGTGCAGCAGCCCTTGATTTAGGGGCGATGTCGGTATTTCTCTATTGTTTTCGTGAACGTGAAGACCTCATTGATTGTTATGAAGCAGTTTCAGGTTCGCGCATGCATGCGAAGTATTATCGTCCGGGGGGGGTGGCGCGCGATTTACCTGAAGTGATGCCTTTGTATAAAAAGACAGACATGCCTTCAGATCGACGTCGCGCTCGATTTAATGAAAATAGGCACGGAAGTTTACTGGATTTTATTGAGGATTTCACGGAACGTTTTCCAGCATGTGTTGATGAATATGAAACCTTGTTGACTGAAAACCGTATTTGGCGGCAACGCACCGTAAATATAGGGGTTGTGGATGCAAAGCGGGCGATTGCGTTGGGCTTTACAGGCCCGACATTGCGTGCCTCAGGCGTGTCTTGGGATTTACGTAAAACGCAGCCGTATGCAGTATATGATCAATTGAATTTTGACGTGCCGCTTGGAAAAGTGGGTGATTGTTATGATCGTTATTTGGTGCGCATTGCTGAGATGCGGGAATCTAATCGTATCATTGAGCAATGTGTTGAATGGTTGCGTGAAAATCCAGGTCCGGTCCTCAGCGATGATGGCAAAGTAATTAAACCCAAGCGCGAAGATATGAAGTTAGATATGGAAGCCATGATTCATCATTTTAAGCTTTACACAGAAGGATTTTGTCTGCCAGAGGGTGAAGCATATGCATGTGTAGAGCATCCTAAGGGAGAATTTGGTATTTATGTGGTCTCAGATGGGGCAAACAAACCGTATCGTGTGAAAATTCGTGCTGCTGGATTTCCGCATCTTGCAGCAATGAGTGAAATGTGTTGTGGGCATATGTTATCAGATGTCGTGGCGATTTTATCATCGATTGACATTGTGTTTGGGGAGATTGACCGTTAATGGCTGAATTATCTGATCAAATATGTCAAACGATTGATACTTGGCGTGCAAAATTTCCAAATAGTCAGGCGCGCTCAGCGGTTTTAATGGCTTTGCGTACGG
Organism: Gammaproteobacteria bacterium; assembly: GCA_014238985.1. Taxonomy (GTDB): domain Bacteria; phylum Pseudomonadota; class Gammaproteobacteria; order Comchoanobacterales; family Comchoanobacteraceae; genus UBA729. Next base: position 13,545 of record JAAZZZ010000004.1, on the reverse strand, counting down.
TTCAGGATGCAGACGGTTACCTTTCAGATGAAGCTTTGGAAAACGTGGCAGCGTATTTGAACATTCCTCTGGCTCAAGTGTCTGAGGTGGTGAGTTTTTATTCGATGTATCGTCGAGCGCCAGAAGGCCAGCATACTTTGGCCGTCTGTACGAGTTTATCGTGTCATTTATGTCAAGCGCATGGACTGTTGGCACATTTAAAAACCCGTTTAGGCGTGGGGCCTGGAGAAACGACTCAAGATGGGCGTTTTACGGTCAAAGTGGCGGAGTGTTTGGCTGCTTGTGGCGGTGCGCCAGCCGTTTTAGTGGATGATCAGCATTACCATGAATGTGTGACGCCAGCGGCCCTAGATGCTTTAATTGATGAGCTCAGTGAATCAAAGGATACAGCAGATGGTTGAGCATTTAGATACAGTGTGTTATCGATTTAAATCTGTCAAAGATAGCTGGACTTTGCCCGTGTATACTGAACAAGGTGGTTATGCGGTTTGGAAGGAGATTGTTAAAACAGCGCCTGCCCCTGAAGACATCATTGAAAAGGTGAAAGCCTCTGGCTTGCGTGGACGAGGGGGTGCTGGATTTCCAACAGGGCTTAAGTGGAGCTTTGTGGATCGTACGGCTGCAGGGCCCAAATATTTGGTGTGTAATTCAGATGAAGGAGAGCCAGGAACCTTTAAAGATCGAGAGATTTTGCTCACCAACCCGCATCAATTGATCGAAGGCATGCTCATTGCGGCTTATGCGATGGGTATGAATGTGTGTTATCACTTTTTACGAGGCGAATTTGCGTTGCCTTTTCAGCGTTGTGAAGCTGCATTGGCTGAAGCACGTGCTGCAGGTTTAGTGGGTGAAGGTATTTTAGGTTCAAAACTGAACATTGAAATGCACAATATTTTAGGGGCAGGCAGTTATATTGTGGGTGAGGAAACTGCCATGTTAGAGGCTTTGGAAGGCAAGCGTGCTTATCCGCGTTATAAGCCGCCTTTTCCCGCGACTCAAGGGCTGTATGGCCAGCCAACAACCGTGAACAATACGGAAACACTGGCATCTGTGCCCATGATTCTTGAAAAAGGACCTGAGTGGTTTGCACAATTAGGCACGGCCAAAAGTGGTGGCACTAAAATGTTTTCTGTTTCAGGACATGTCTGTCAGCCTGGAGTGTTTGAAGTGCCATTAGGGACTTCCTTTCAAACACTTTTAGAGTTGTCAGGTGGGTTGGCATCTGGACGTTCTTGTTTAGCTGTGATTCCGGGGGGCACTTCCATGCGGGTTGTGCCAGGGGATCAAATGTTGTCTGCAGAAATGAGCTATGAAGGTATGGAAGCTGTGGGTTCTGCCATTGGCTCTGGTGGTGTGATTGTGATGGATGATCGCACAGATTTGGCCGAAGCATTGGCTGTGATGATGCAATTTTATCAGCATGAATCGTGTGGGCAATGTACCCCGTGTCGAGAAGGCAGTGGTTGGGTCAGCACCCTGGCAGATCGTTTGGCTCAGGGGCTGGGTCGATCGGGTGATGTGGATCGTTTATACACAGTGGCACAGCAGATTGAAGGACGTACCATTTGCGCATTTGGCGAAGCGATTTCTTGGCCAGTTTCGAGTTTTATCAAGCATTTTAGGCCTCAACTTGAAGCGGGTATTGCGCCTGCCAATCAGGCAGTGGAGGATGGTCAATGAGTGCACATGCGATCAGTATCACGATCGATCATCGGTCCATTCAGTGTCAAGCAGGGCAGTTGATCATTGAAGTGGCTGATCAAGCAGGTATTTATATTCCACGGTTTTGTTACCATCCTAAACTGACAGTTGCGGCCAATTGTCGAATGTGTTTGGTTGAAATTGCAAAATCCCCTAAACCTTTGCCGGCATGCGCGACGCCAGTTTCAGAGGGCATGTGTGTGTATACACGTTCTAGAATGGCCTTAAAAGCACAAAAAGCAGTCATGGAGTTTTTACTCATTAATCACCCTTTGGATTGCCCCATTTGTGATCAAGGCGGTGAATGTGATTTACAGGATCTAGCATTGGGCTATGGCATGGCAAAAGGGCAATTTGATGAAGCCAAAAGGGCTGTTGAAGATGAAAATTTAGGGCCTTTGGTCAGTACTGAAATGACCCGTTGTATTCATTGTACGCGGTGTGTACGTTTTGGCGATGAAATTGCAGGTATGCCAGAATTAGGGGTGATGTCTCGAGGCGGAAAAGCCTATATTGGCACGTATTTAGGCACGGAGTTGCGTTCTGAACTGTCAGGCAACGTCATTGATGTGTGTCCTGTGGGTGCTTTGACGGCAAAACCCAGTCGTTTTCACGGGCGTTCTTGGTCATTTAAACAGCGGGCGCAGGTCGCACGTCATGACTGTGTGGGATCACATGTATATTGTCATGTTCAGAGTCATTACACCGATGCAGCACATACGATCATGCGCGTCTTGCCTCGCGCCAATGAGGCGGTCAATGAAGTGTGGTTGTCTGATCGTGATCGATTCAGTTATGAAGGCTTGCAGCATCAGCGCTTGACGCTGCCTCAGGTTAAACGTGCAGGACAGTGGCAGACTGTATCCTGGCAATTGGCCCTGGACTTAATCACAGATCGTTTATCGGGTTTGGTTCAGACATCTGATGCTGATCAGATTGCGGGTGTGATCTCCAGTAATGCGACGCTGGAAGAAGGATTCTTGTTTCAGCAGTGGTTACGCACTTTGGGTGTTCGACATATTGATTGTCGTGTACGCCAAGCGGGTGACACAGAAGCCATCACGATGAGCGCGTGTCCTCAAATTGCAAAGACCTTGCCTGAATTGGCGCAATGTTCAGGATGTTTGTTGATTGAAGCATTTCCACGTCGTCAGCAGCCCATGCTGAATCATCGTATGCGTCAGGCAGCCCTTGCAGGGGCGACGGTTATGGCGCTTGGTTCAATGCGGCAGGATGCAAATTATCCGCTTCATGTCGATCATGTCGTTCCTGTATCTACATTATCACAGCATATAGCGGCTTTAGTGAAAGCTGTCTTGTCTTTGAAGGATGAAGGCATGCCAGCTGTATTGTCTAAATCCCTAGCATCACTTGAAGTGACAGAATCCATTCAAGCCATTGCGAGCGGATTGATCGGCCAGGCATCAGACCTTGTTATTTTAATAGGCGAACCTGTATTGAGACATCCTGATGCAGTTCAAATTGTTGCTTGGGCAGAATGTTTAGCGAATTTATTATCTGTCCAATTAAGTTTTTTGAGTGAAGGATCAAATACTGCAGGATTGAGGCTTTCAGGCTGTTTGCCACATATGGGTCCAGGTGGTGTACCCTTATCTGAAGCAGAGTGTGGTTTAAGTGCGCGTGCGAGCTTTCAGAAGGGGTTGAAAGCCTATATTGTGCATGATGTGATGGTTGAAGATGACTGTATGGGTGCGCAGCAAGCACTGATGGCATTGAAGCAAGCAGCCTTTAATGTATATATTTCGCCATTTGATTCGGCGCACGCTCGAGAATGGGCAGATGTCATGTTGCCGTGTGCTGCAGGATATGAGACATCTGGAACGCTGGTGAACTGTTGTGGTGATTGGCAGACTACTTCCAGTGCATTAGCTGCTGCTGATGAGGTGAGGCCAGCTTGGAAGATTTATGCGGCATTATTGGCTTGGCAACAGTCTGAAGATACGATGCAATTTGATTGCATTGAATCTGTGACGCAAGTCATTCAACATGCCACTCAAGCTGCAGTTGCTCAAGGTTTACATCAAGGCGAAGGTCTTGTCCCAGAGGCCATTGAAACGACTGAACCTGTTTTGTGGGGGGTTGCACATTGGCATGATTTTCGTGTGGATCCATGGGTTAGACAGGCGCCAGCGTTACAGGCACAACACGATGATGTGATGCGCGTACGATGCAATCATGCAACGGCTGAGTCCTCTCAGATTTTGGATGCTGAATATGTTCAAATCCGACAAGGTTTGACCGTGGGGCGTTTTCCATTAGTGCTAGATGAATCGGTGGCCGATCATACCGTGATTGTGCCGATGACATGTGCTGAAGCAACGTCCTTAGGGTTAGTGACAGGACCCATTGAAATGGAGGCGTGTAAGTGAATGCACTGCTGCTTGAATTATGGCCATTGATTTGGATTGTGTTTAAGGTCATTTGTATTGTTGCGCCTTTATTACTGGTTGTGGCTTATTTAACGCTTGCTGAACGCAAAGTGATTGGTTATATACAGCGTCGTTTAGGACCAAATCGTGTCGGGATTCTAGGCATATTACAACCAATAGCAGATGGTCTTAAGTTATTATTTAAAGAATGGGTTATCCCTACAAAATCTTCAAAGTTTTTATTTATCATTGCACCCATTTTATCTTTGGTGCCTGCACTGTTGATGTGGGCTGTGGTGCCTTTCACTCAAGAGTGGGTTTTAGCCAATATTGATGCAGGTGTGTTGTTTATTTTAAGCATGGCTTCTTTGGGTGTTTATGGAATTTTACTGGCAGGGTGGGCCTCGAATTCTAAGTATGCTTTTTTCGGCGCTATGCGTGCATGTGCGCAGATGATCTCGTATGAAATTGCGATGGGATTTGCTTTAATTGGTGTCTTGATGGTCTCAGGCTCTATGAACCTTAAAACGATTGTGATGCATCAGGCGGGCGGTGTATCTCATTGGTTTGTTTGGCCTTTGTTTCCAATGTTTATGGTGTATTGGATTTCAGCCATTGCAGAGACAAATCGTGCGCCTTTTGATGTGGCTGAAGGTGAGAGTGAAATCGTTGCAGGGTTTCATGTTGAATATTCGGGCATGGGTTTTGCCTTATTTTTCTTGGCTGAATATGCCAATATGATTATTGTTTCGGCCTTGGCTGTTTTGATGTTTTTCGGAGGTTGGTTATCTCCATTTGAAGGATTTAAGCTCTTTTCTGGAGCGGCAGTTCCAGGTATTATTTGGTTTGTATTAAAAGTATTTCTGTTTTTATTTTCTTATTTATGGTTTAGAGCGACGTTACCACGTTATCGATATGATCAAATCATGCGTTTAGGTTGGAAAATCTTGATTCCGATTGCAATTGGTTGGATTGTCATAATCGGTGCAATGATTCAGTTTAATTGGATAGAGGTGTAATGGCCACGCAAGAAGACCAGAAAGCTTTATTGAAAAAATGGTTTATATGTTGGACGTTAGCAGAGATTCGCTCTGGTTTACATTTGACATTATTACAATTGGTGAGGCCCAGTGTCACACTGAGGTTTCCTAAAGAACAGACCCCACGTTCAAGACGTTATCGAGGGGCCTTGGCTTTAAGACGATATCCCAATGGAGAAGAACGTTGTATTGCTTGCAAGTTGTGTGAGGCTGTGTGTCCAGCATTGGCCATTACAATTGAAGCGGCTCCGTCAGCATCTGGCCAACGACAAACGACACGTTTTGATATTGATGCATTTAAGTGTGTGCATTGTGGATTATGTGAAGAAGCGTGTCCGGTGGATTCCATTGTGTTGACCCGTGAGGTTCATTATCATTTTGACCGTCGTGGCGATAATATTTTAACAAAAGAAGCTTTATTGGCGACAGGTGATCGTTATGAAGCGCAATTGGCACAGGATCGTGATGATGAAGAAGACTATCGATAGGAGAGATGATGCTTGAGCTGAGAGAAATTATTTTCTGGATTTTTTCCTTTGGATTGATTTGTTCTGCACTGTTAGTTGTTACGACGCGCCGTCCTGTGTGGAGCGTTTTAGCTTTGGTTTCAGCATTTGTGTGTGCTGCAGCATTATGGGTGATGCAAGGTGCTGAGTTTTTAGGTTTAGCCCTCATCTTTATTTATGTGGGTGCGGTGATGACATTGTTTTTATTTGTGGTGATGATGTTGAATCAAGAGTCATTGACCGCAGAGCGATTGCGACGCTATGCCTTACCTTTTGCTTTGGGTTTGGCTGGATTTTTATTATTTTTATTGTGGCACCATGCTTGGCCTGTCTCCGTTGCAGCTTCATTGCCTGAATCGCGCTTTACTGGCACTAATACCCAAGCCTTAGGGCGTATGTTATATGGATCCTATGTATTTGAATTTGAATTGGCCGCTTTTATTTTATTGGTGGGTATGATATCAGCGATTGGTTTAACGTTTCGTGGGAAACGTGCAGGAAACAAAGCTGTGCCTGTTGAAGCTCAATTAAACGTGAGCTCGAAAGACCGTTTGAGTGTTGCAACATTTAAGGATGCATCATGAATACATTTTTAATGCCCATGGTGACAGTGTCGAGCATTGTATTTGTGATTGGCTTGATTGGATTGGTGATCAATCGTAAAAACTTGATTGTTTTATTGATGTGTATTGAACTGATGTTATTAGCAGCTAACAGTAATTTTGTTGCTTATGCTCGGGTCAATCATCATCTTTCTGGAGAGGTGATGGTCTTTTTTGTCTTGGCCATTGCTGCGGCTGAATCTGCAATCGGTTTATCAATTTTAGTGGCCTTATTTAGGCATTATAAGAGCATTGATGCACGATGCCTCAGTCAGCTTAAGGGGTAGTGTGAGTATGATGAACGAAAATACATTGGTTTTTTACGCGCTGTTGGCAATGCTTGCACCTTTGGTGGGTGCAGTGTTGGCCGGGCTGGGCCATCATTGGATTGGCCGACGGGGTGCGCATGGCGTGACGATTTTAGGTGTGGGGGTGTCGGTATTGTGTTCGTGTCAATTAGCACGCGCTTTTTTGGTCTCGACGCATTCAGTGATCAATACAACCGTGTACCATTGGTTGACAGTGGGGTCTTTGCATTTTCAAGTAGGTCTTTGGGTGGACGCTTTGACTGTGATCATGATGTTGGTGGTGACAGGCGTGTCTTTATTGGTCCATATCTATTCAATGGGGTATATGGCTGATGATGACGGATATGCCCGATTTTTCAGTTATATGTCATTGTTTACCTTTGCCATGTTGACATTGGTTTTAGCTAATAATGGATTGCAGTTGTTCTTTGGTTGGGAAGGTGTAGGGGTTGTTTCATATTTGTTGATCAGTTTTTGGTATGAGAAACCGACAGCTGCAGCAGGTGGATTTAAAGCATTTATTGTGAATCGTGTGGGTGATTTAGGTTTTCTGCTGGGATTAGCAGCGTGCTTGGGTTTATTTGGCAGTTTAGATTATCATGTTTGGTTTCAATCGGTCGCCTTACCCCTCTCTGCGATCATGCAGGTGCCTTTTGTAGGGCCGGTCCCCTCAATGGATGTGATCTGCCTTTTATTATTTATAGGGGCTATGGGAAAATCAGCACAAGTGCCCTTACATGTTTGGCTGCCTGAATCCATGGAAGGTCCCACACCTATTTCTGCCTTGATTCATGCTGCAACCATGGTGACAGCGGGTGTATATATGGTCAGTCGTTTGTCTCCTTTGTTTGAAACATCACCGCTGACATTGAGTGTGATGATGGTCATTGGGGCAACAGGCGCTTTGTTTTTGGGTCTTGTAGGGGTTGTTCAAAATGATATCAAACGTGTGGTTGCGTATTCGACTTTATCACAATTGGGCTATATGATTGCAGCCACAGGTGCCTCTGCCTATGGTGCTGGTATTTTTCATCTTGTGACACATGCCTGTTTTAAAGCTTTGCTCTTTTTGGGTGCTGGTTCAGTGATTATGGCCATGCACCATGAGCAGGACATGACGAAAATGGGCGGATTACAGAAGCACCTCCCGGTGACCTATGTTACTTTTCTCATTGGGAGTTTATCTTTGGCTGCTGTACCACCTTTTGCTGGATTCTTTTCTAAAGACAGCATCATTGATGCGGTTAATTTATCGGTGTTGCCGGGTTCAGGTTATACCAGTTTTTGTTTAACAGTGGGTGCTTTTGTAACAGCTTTATATACCTTTAGGGCATTGTTTATGACTTTTTGGGGGCGATCACTTTCTAGGGATGCAGTGCCGCATGAATCTCCGCGTACTGTATTGATACCGCTCATTATTTTAAGTGTGCCTGCAGTGATTTTGGGTGCTTTGTTGGTGCATGCTTTCTTTTCAATTCAAAGCCATGTGAGCATGACTTTGGCACAAAGTCACCGAACCATTGAAGTGACACAGCATTTGCATGCGCAAACACATTCAATCTTAACGATGATTTTTGAATCCTTTAAACACCTTCCAGTACTGCTTTCATTTTTAGGAATGGGGGTGGCCTGGTATGCTTATGTGAAAGCCCCTCATATTCCAGCATATTGTGCGCGGCGTTTTTACGCGGTGTATCAAATTTTATGTGATAAATATGGTTTTGATCGTTTTTACAATTGGTTATTTGTACGACAGGGTATGGCATTGAGTCAATATTTATCAGAGACGGTGGATCAACGGTGGATTGATCATCGCATGGTATTAGGTGTTGCACGATGTGTCCGATATTTAGGCGGACTGTTGCGTTTAACTCAGACAGGCTTGGTATATCATTACACAGCATATATGGGCATCGGTGTCCTGTTGTGTATTGCCTATGGTGTTTTATGGGCTGTTTAAGTGCGCAGTAAAAGAGGATGACATGATGCCCTATTTAAGTTTATTGATTTGGATTCCATTGTTCGGTGCAATGGCGGTGGCGGCGTGTCAGGACAATGACCGATGGGCATTACGTCTTGCTGGGGGTGTGACTGTACTGAGTTTGGCTTTATGTGGGCCTTTAATTCATGGGTTTCAATCTGACTTGAGTGGTTTTCAATTTCAAGAACTGTCTGGTTGGATTCCAGCTTGGGGTGCTCATTATGCTTTAGGCATTGATGGTTTAACTTTGCCTTTGGTGGTGTTAACTGTAGTGACACATGCTTTGATTGTCTTAACAGCTCAACGTTTGGTGAAGACTCAAATTTCACAGTACTTAGCTGTATTTTTAGCACTTCAGGGTGTGACAATTGGTGTGTTCACGGCATTGGATACTTTATTGTTCTATTGTTTTTGGGAAGGCATGCTCATTCCCATGTATTTATGTATTGGTATTTGGGGTGGAGAATCTCGATCGTATGCCAGTATGAAATTCTTTTTGTATACTTTTCTAGGATCAGCTTTGTTGCTTATTTCTTTGATCTATATTGCTTTTCAAGCAAATGGATTTGATTGGCATGCTGCTGTGGCACAGCCTTTGTCGCTCACTGCTCAAAAGTGGTTGTTTTGTGGGTTTTTATTTGCTTTTGCTGTGAAAGTGCCGATGTGGCCGGTTCACACGTGGTTGCCAGATGCACATACAGAGGCACCGGCTGCAGGTTCAGTGGTTTTAGCTGCCTTGATGTTAAAGGTAGGGGCGTATGGTTTCTTTCGATTTTGTTTGCCTATATTGCCGGATGGCAGTCGATTTTTTGCAGGCCCTATGTTGGCGTTATCTTTGATTGCAATTGTGTATATTGGTTTAGTGGCTTTAACGCAAAAAGACATGAAGCGCTTGATCGCTTATTCATCTGTTGCACATATGGGTTTTGTCACTTTAGGGTGTTTTAGTGTGTATCTCATTGCGTATCAAGGGGGTGAGCTGTTTGCACAGATGGCCATGGAGGGGGCTTTAATTCAGATGGTGGCGCATGCTTTTGGATCTGGCGCAATGTTTTTGGCTTTTGGGTTGTTGTATACACAATATCATACGCGATTAATCGAGCGTTTTGGTGGTTTGGCAAAGGTGATGCCTGTTTTTGCAGCGTGTTTTATGATTTTTGCGTTGACCAATGTAGGCTTACCTGGAACCGCTGGGTTTGTGGGTGAGTTTATGGTGATTGTCAGTTTATTTCAGGGCCATGCTGGGTTGGCTTTGTGTGCAGGTTTGACCTTGGTTATTGGTGCAGCATATACCTTATGGATGTTCAGGCGCGTTTTCTATGGGCCTGTTCAACATGAGGCGGTCATGGCTTTGCAAGATGTGAGAGGCCTTGAATGTTTAGCTTTATTGATATTGGTGGCAATGATCTTTATGTTAGGGTTGTTTCCGGAAATTGTTTTGGGTCCAGCGCATGCGACCAGTGCGCATTTGGTTCAGATGGCTTTGAAGAGTAAGCTTGTTTAAACCTGAAGAATAAGGAGTCCATATGTTGCCCGCTTTAATGCACATTGCTTGGTTGCCTGAAGCTATATTAGGCTCAGGTATTTTGGTGACAGTGTTGGTGGGTGCGTTGTGTCAAAAGCGATGGGCTGTCTATCAATGTGCAGTGGGTTTTGTTGTGATCAGTTTAGCTGCTGTACTGTCGATTCAAACCACGGCTCAGTTGGGGCTCAATGGGCACTGGTTGTTTGATGACATGGCACAATTACTGAAAGCAGCATCAGCGATCAGTGTATTATGTGTTTTATTGTATAGTCAGCGGACGGTTGAATCAGATCCTCAGCTGCATCATGAGTACATGATCCTCATTTTATCAGCTTTATTAGGGGCTTATGTGGTGATTTCTGCCATGCATATGCTCACATTATTCGTAGGCTTTGAATTGATGTCATTGCCTTTATATGCTTTGGTCGCGATTCGTTCAAAGGCAACAGATACGGCCTCAACGGCTGCTGTTGAAGCGGCATTGAAATATTTTATTACAGGGGCCTTAGCTTCTGCCTGTTTATTGTACGGATTGTCGTTGATTTTTGGTGCGACTGGCCATATGCACTTGATGCATGTGATGACAGCTTTAGCGCATTTACCGCTCAGTCAGCATCATGGTGCAGTGTTGGGGCTTATTTTTGTCATTGTGGCCCTTGCCTTTAAATTAGGTTTAGTGCCTTTTCATGTGTGGGTTCCAGATGTGTATGAAGGGGCTCCGATGTCTGTCACCTTGCTCATTGCCACTTTGCCTAAAATTGCTTTAATTGCTTTGTGCGTGCGTTTGTTTGGGGTGATCGCTGCTTCGATGGCAGATGTTTGGCAGCCTATTCTGATCGGATTAGGGGTGTTGTCCATGGTGCTGGGCAATGGAGCGGCATTGTGTCAAACACATGTGAGGCGTTTGCTTGGGTATTCTGCGATCGGACATATGGGTGTTTTGATTTTAGCGTTTGTTTTAGCACAGCAGCATGGATTGTCAATTGCTGTTTTTTATGTTTTAACCTATGCATTAACAACCGCTTTGATCTTTGGTGGATTGCTTCAGTTACGGGTGCAAGGCGGACACTGTGAACAGATGCAAGAGCTTTCCGGTTTAAATCATGTATATCCCGGGCAAGCGGGGTTGTTGTTGTTGGGTATTTTTTCATTGGCAGGTGTGCCGCCTATCGTTGGTTTTATGGCCAAATTTTCGTTGATACAAGGCTTAATACGCGCACAGTATACTACCTTGGCGATCATTGTGGTGCTCATGGCATGTGTGGCTTGTTTTTATTATATTCGCCTCATCAAAGTGCTGTATTTTGATCAGTCTGAAGGGGGTGCATTAATGCATTGGGCGCCTGTAGCCGGCCAATGGTGTTTGCGGCTACACGGTGTTGCGGTCTTGGCGTTAGGTTTGATGCCAGCTGCATTGATGAAATTATGTGAGTCCTCTGTGTTACATCTCGTCTAGTTTTTACTTTTTATGATATGCGCCTCATCAAAGTGCTGTATTTTGATCAGTCTGAAGGGGGTGCATTCATGCATTGGGCGCCTGTGGTCGGTCAATGGTGTTTACGGCTACATGGTGTTGCGATATTAGCATTAAGTTTGATGCCAGCTGCATTGATAAAATTATACGAGACCTCTGTGCTTCTGTCTATGGGTGCTCGCTGCCGCGTCTCGCATCCGTATTCGTTTGCACAGCAAGCATCTCAGAGCTTTGTTGAGCTGTTGGTGCTGCCGAAGCAGCTGTCAATGTCCAAGATGCTGCTTGCGGTTGCGGTTGCGGGTGCGCTGGCGGCATCTTGATCGTAACAGGCTCTTTTGTGTCATCGGATTTAAAAGGCCAGGCATTAAAGCCTTCATCAAAAAGCATGAGCAGTAGATAAGCGCAGGGTAGTATCATTGCATAGCCTATGCCGATCGAAGCTTGAGCGCCTACAATCTGTGCAATGATGCCAGCGGGTGCTGTGATGGCATCAAAGAGCATGGTGGTTGTTGCGAAGGTGCATATGCTTGTGCAGGTTAAACTGAGTATATGTGATTTTGAAGGCTTCCAGGTGAAGAGATGTTCTTTCAAATAACGGCTTATTTGGGCAATGAATGTCTCGCTTTTTTGCTGGGGTTTCAGTTTCCCTAATGCGAAACTGAGAAAAAATGATCCTGCAGCCACGACTGTTAAGGCAGCAGCAATAATACCAAGTGTTTGAGAGATTGCGAAAGGTAGTGTGCCTATCCCTAAATAAATTGATATTTTTAGGCTGAGCAAACTCGCTGCTTGATAGTTAAAAGCTGCTAAGCAGCAGGCTGTACATGTAGCAAAAACCAATGTTACGCCAGTTGCAATTTTTCTGATAGGGTCGCGGTTAGAGCTGGCTTGACTGTTTCTGGATCTGTAAAGATCTTTAGCATTGGTGACCATTGAATTTGATGTCAATGCTGCTGCAGCAAAGAAGCCTACAAGCAAGCCCCAGGCAACAAGTGCGCCTTTTAAAAAGAGGGGTATGCTTGTCAGGTGCAGTATAGGAAAAGTCTGTGCGATTCCAATAAGGCCAAATGCATTACCTGTTGAATTTGCAACAGCTGCATTGGATAATCCAAATGCTCTAGTAAACTGAACAAGGAATTTGATGCCCCTTTCATTTTGTTGTGTGTAGGATTTTTTCAGTGGCATGAGAAAGCGGTCTAAAAATGCTTGTTGAGCGTGGAGTTGAGATAAATGTTCTCTTTGTTGCTGCATTGCCGTTGTTGGTGCTTCAGTACTCGGGATTAGTATGTCAAACAGTATTTGGGTGTCGGGATTAAGGTCACTAGGTTCAAGTGTTTGTTTTATGATCTTGCTAAGCAACGTTCTCAATTGAGTATCCTGGCGTGCGAGGGACCTCCAGTTCAAATCCTCAATGGTCATGATAGTTTTTCGAATTTTCTCTTGAAGGGTCTGCTGAAGCGACTCTTCTTCTCCAAATACCGATTGAAGGATCTCGAGTTCTTTTGAATCTAACTGCACCTCTTCTGAACCTTCTAAAACGGCTTCTTTAGCCCGCCACATCAGGAGGTAAGCTTTTTTTAGTTGAAGGGTTACAAGCTCTGAGTCATTAGAAATTAAGTCGATTTTTTCTGCTGCTGCATCAAATTTTTCGATGGCGCGCTGACAGGCATAAGCTTTAGGTGTGTAAAATTGTCTTTTCCACCATCTTAGCATCCCTGTAGACTGTACGGTTGAGTCGCCTGTATATAGCCTGTACCAGGCATATGAAGCCAGTGTAAAGATTGCCAGTGTCACAAGCATAGCATAGGGGCCTATGGGGGCGAGCAGGGTGGAGACGGGTTCAACAAATGCGCCTGCGGTAAAGGCTGCAACTGAAATGCCAGATAAGTGCATCAATACTTGCCCAGCTCGATAGATTTTTTGAGAGCGTTCTGAAGGGGTTGCAGTTAATAACTTGTATGTTGCAGCGATTCCGAGTGTGAGAACGCATCCTCCTAAGAGGCAATACGAGATAGGCG
>JAAZZZ010000049.1 GCA_014238985.1 Gammaproteobacteria bacterium | reverse complement strand
AAACCAGCAGGCGATGAGTATAAATCCAAGGTGTTGAGTAATTTTCATGAGAAGTTCCCTTGATTTAAATCAGCATACTAACAGAGCCAGTTAATACTTGTCAAAATCCCGTATTCCCCCCAAAATTGTGGCGAGCTCATGCTTCAAAACTGTTTGTGAAAAATGAGACAATACCCGTTTAAATCCTGCTTGTGCAAGTTTTTCACGTTCTGTTGGGGATACAATCAAATGCTCGAGCTGTTGCACTAAAGTCGTGATATTGCCTACTGGAAATAGATAACCGCTTTTTTCATGAATGATGATATCATTGGGGCCGCCACAGGCAGAGGACACGACACAGGTTTGATGTGCCATCGCCTCGAGCAAAGAGATGTTAAAAGATTCTGTACGTGACGTGACACAATAAATGTCAATTTTTTTGAAAAAGTCAGACTTGTCTTCAATCCATGAATGTAAAGAGACCACGTCTGTTAAGCCCCAGGCCTGGATCAAGCTTTTAAGCCATAGATAACGATGCCCCCTGCCTGCAATTAAAACTTGAAAAACATGACCGCGTCGTTTGAGTTCTTTGCATGCTTTTAATAAGTGTTCGATTTTTTTTTTGCGACGAAAAATAGTCATTGTGCCAATGACGGGCGGTCTTTGAGGTTTAGATATTTGTGATAGAGAGGGTGTTTTAACGCTGTTTGCTAAGAGGTGTAGGGGTTTTTGAGTGTGTTGTTTCAGCCATGTTTGAACAGCAGAAGATACGGTGATCAGCTGATCAGCCTGCTCAATATATTGGTAATTAAAGCCATGAATGACGCCGATCAGGTGTGCTTGAGGGTAAGCGGGTTTGAGTAAAGCAAGGTCAATTTGTTTATGCGCAAAGATGATGCTAGGTTGAATGCGCTTGAGACAATGAGATAGACGTTGAATGCTGTGTTGTTTAATGATTGGGCAGGTCGTGCGATGGTAATGTTGAACATGTATGCGTTGTTTAGGGATGTGTTTCAGATGGTGTAAACAGCGTGCATTGGGGCGTACCAAATAATGCACTTCGTAACCTAGATCTTCTAGCATGAGACCATAGTCTAAGAAGGCCTGTTTTGATCCTCCGAAATCCTTACCAGAAATACAATTGACAATACGCATTCAAATGGAGCCCTCTATGCTTAAACATTCCGATTCATAGGATGATTGAAATTTGAATTCATGCAGTGCTTGTTGTGTTACACAAAGTGCTCAAAATCGTCATGTATTTTATCAGAACGCCTTTGTGCATTTTTGCCGTATTTTCACTTGCCTTAATTCAGCTTTCAGCGGTTCCCTAATGTACGATTTTTATTGATAATAATCAATGGGGGGCGAGGTTCAATTTTAAACGGTATCTTGAGGGAATTGAGGTTTTGGGCCCAAAATGGCAGTGCCAAGACGAATCATAGTGGCGCCTGCTCGAATCGCCTCAGGGTAATCTTGGCTCATGCCCATGCAGAGTGTGTCAAGTTGATAAGGTTCAGCTAGGTGTGTAAAGGTTTTATGCAGCGTTTCAAAATAGGCGCGTTGTGTGGTTAATGTTGCAGGGGGCAAGCACATGAGGCCTCTTATTTTAAGTGTTGGTGCCTCTTTCAGCTGATTCAGAAGACTTTCTAGATTTTGTAATAAGCAACAACGGCGGGATTCTGTTGCACAGAGGCCCACCTGAATGCACAAATTCAGTGGATGTGTTCGTGTGCTGGTTGCATCGGTTAGTGCGATAATGTCAGCAGGTGTTGCAACAGAATGAATCCAATCAAAATGTTGAGCGATACGTTTGATTTTATTTGACTGTAGGCGTCCAATAAAATGCCAAGTGATGGATAAATGAGACAGTGTTTGAATTTTTGGTAAGGCTGTTTGTAAGGTGTTTTCACCAAAATCGGAAAGGCCGGTAGCATAAGCTGCTTGAATCGCTGTGATTGAATGATACTTACTTGCAACCATGAGGGTGATGGGGCGAGTAGTGAGCTGGCTGATGTGTTGCTGTACCTGTTCGACACGTTGTTGAATGGTGTGCATATGGCGCGTGGTGTTTTAAAATGGTATTTTAGCTGAAGCATTGGATAAAATCATGTATTATATTTGTTTTAAACGACAACGATTTAGGAGGGCGCGCTGTGACAGAATGTTCCGTTTTACTGCGCGAATGTGTGCGGGGTTTTGTGGATCCAGAGATCCATAAGCCTTTGAAGCAGTTAAATGTTAGGGTGAGTCTGCAAGATCATGAAGGTGTTACAACACTTCGATTAGAGCGTCCTTATGGTGTGTCAGATGAAGTGGCTTGGCAAGCAGCACTTAAACAGCACATCGAAATTTCAGGTGTGTCTGCTCCAGGGTCTCTACAGCTGAAGGTTTTAAATACCGTGGTGGCTTGTCAGCCTATGAAGGCATCGAAACATCCTAAGATCGCAAATGTTGTGGCTATTTTATCTGGGAAAGGAGGTGTGGGGAAATCAACGGTAACGGCTAATCTGGCGGTTGCCTTGGCACGCCAGGGCTGGCGTGTGGGGCTGTTAGATGCAGATATCCATGGGCCTTCTCAAATTTTAATGATGGGCGTGAGCATAGAGCCAGATTCAGATGAAAATCAACCTGTTATGGCTCATGGTGTTCAGGTAATGTCCATGGGCATGTACCTTAAACTTGGCCAGCCTGCTGCTTGGCGTGGGCCCATGGCTTCAAAAGCTTTCCAGCAGTTATTTACACAAACGGTCTGGATGGATTTAGATTTTTTACTGGTGGATTGTCCGCCTGGCACGAGTGATATTATGTTGACTTTAGCGCGGACATTGCCGGTGGTTGGGGGGGTGTTGGTAACCACACCACAGGTAGCCTCTATCATGGATGCTGAGCGTGCCGGTCGATTGATGAAAAATCTCGCCATGCCCCTGCTGGGGGTGGTTGAAAATATGTCTGGACATGCGTGTCCAGCTTGTGGGTACGATACGGCAATATTGGGAACAGGTGGCGGAGCAGTTTTGGCAGATTGTTTAGAGACTGTTTGTTGGGCGCAGCTGCCTTTACAGTCGTCTGTGTCAGATGGTGGTGATCAAGGTCAGCCGATTGCATTGCAAGATTCTGTGTATGATATAGTGGCTGATTGCCTGACACAGGCTGTTGCACAATTGCCGAAGTATAATCCATTGTCATCAGTGTCAGTGGAAGGTGTAGGCGAGCGTATAGGAGATAGTGGAAAGCTTTGATTTTAAAATTTTTTAAAGCATTTGTAAGTTGAGGAGGGTATATGGCCGGCATTAAATCAGATCGTTGGATCAGGCAGATGGCAACAGAACATCAGATGATTGATCCTTTTGAGCCACAACAAGTTAAATCTAATCAGGCAGGGCAGGCTTGTGTCTCATGGGGTGTTTCTAGTTATGGTTATGATGTGCGTTGTGCCAGTGAATTTAAAATTTTCACCAATACGTTTAATACTGTGATTGATCATAAAGCGTTTGATGCAAATAGTTTTATTGCTGTACAGACAGATGTATGTGTTATTCCGCCTAATTCTTTTGTATTGGCTTGTACAATGGAGCGATTTAAAATTCCACGTAATGTCTTAGTGGTGTGTTTGGGCAAATCAACGTATGCCCGTTGTGGGATCATCGTAAATGTGACGCCTTTAGAGCCAGAGTGGGAAGGTGTTGTCACTTTAGAGTTTTCTAACACCACCAATTTGCCTGCTAAAATTTATGCACATGAAGGGTGTGCACAATTATTATTTTTTGAAGGTGATGAAGTGTGTGAGGTGTCTTATAAAGATCGGCAGGGTAAATACCAAGGTCAAACAGGCGTTACGCTACCTGTGACAACAGTGGATGTGGCAGAGTGTGTTGAAACATAAAACACTTTGATTTGTAGGGTGTGAGCTCCGTTACGGATGATTTTCCAATCACTTCATGGCTTAATATGCTTCATGCTCTTTTAAAAAGGTGTCGTTGATACGTTTTTTAAGTCCTTTTCCAGGTTTGAAATGTGCTCGATATCGACCATATGTTGCAACTATTTCGCCTGTTTTTGGATTATGTGCTTTTCGAGGTGGGTAATACCTCAGTGCAAAACTACCAAACCCTCGAATTTCGATTCGATCGCCAGCGATCAAGGCTGCGGCCATCAGCTCAATAATGGTGTTGCTGGCAAAGGCGACATGTTTGATCGGAATATCTTTAAATTTCTCCGCAATATCTTGAATGATTTGCGATTTAACACGGTTCTTCTGAGATTGAATGGTCACGATGCACCTTTTGCCGATTATGTATAAATAAAATTAGTCAACTTATTGACATTTAAAGAGATTATATGAGGCTTTTAAAGCTGTCAATTGATTTAGAGCATTTTTTGATCATTGTGTCCAGTGTGAATTGTAATCCGGTGGCCGGTACAGGCTGATGGTCGAAGTACACTGTTTGAGCTTTTAATCTGATGCGCTGCGTGGCGCACCAATGAATGATCTTGGGATATAACAAGTGTTCAAGTGCTTTCACTTGCTGTGCCAATTGTGTTGCAGTGATGGGGCGCTGAAGGGGTAATGAGGCTTGAGCGATGAGGGGTCCTGCATCTAGAGATTCGTTGATAAAATGGACACTACAGCCGTGTTGTTGATGATTTGAAGCCAATACACGTTGATGGGTCTTCAGTCCGGGATAGTGTGGTAATAAAGATGGGTGAATGTTCAGACAGTTTTGAGTGAGATGTTGAGTGATGTTTGAGCTTAGAATACGCATATAGCCTGCAAGGACGATCAAATCAGGTTTTAATTGCTCGATGTAATGTAGCAGTGCTGTTTCTCGTATATGTTGGGTAGGCCCGGGCAGCGAGTAGGTTGGGATGCGTGCTGCCCGGGCAAATTCAAGCCCACCTGCGGTGACAGTATCAGATAATACAGCACATACTTTGAAACTTTTAAACTGTGCTTGTGCTGCTAAAATAGCTGCACAGTTACTGCCTGCTCCAGATAGGAGTATCATGATGGAATAAGGGTTTATGTCCATTGTACCCGAGGGGTATTGGGGGCAGAGGGTATGACCTGCCCGATCAGCCAAGCCTGTTGTGTGGACAGTTGATCCAGCACACGATTGACGTGTGTTGCGTCGACCACCAAGATGAACCCGACGCCGCAGTTAAATGTTCTCAATAATGTGCCAGTGTCCAGTGCGCAGCCTTCTTTGAGCCAACTGAAACATTCGGGTAATGTCCAGCTGTCTAAAGCCAAGTGTGCAGTGCACTGTTTAGGGAGTATGCGCGGGATATTGTCGACCAATCCTCCCCCTGTGATGTGTGCCATGCCTTTGATCAGTTGTGCTTCAATACATGGGGTGACACAGGGGGTATAGAGGGTAGTGGGCTTGAGTAATGCTTCAAGATCAGGTGCAGGTTGTTGTTCTAACAGTGCACGAATTAAAGCAAATCCATTGGCATGTGGACCAGAAGAAGGCAGTGCGATTAAGGCATCTCCAGGCGCAATAGAACGTCCATCAATACGCTGATCAGCCTCGACAATGCCAACCATAAAGCCTGCACAGTCAAATTCTTCGGTTTTGTAGAGTCCAGGCATTTCTGCGGTTTCTCCCCCTGATAGGGTTGTGCCAACGGTTTGACACGCTGTGCTCATGCCTGAAATGATGGCTTCGGCTTGATCCAATATGAGTGTGCCGCAGGCATAATAGTCGAGAAAACAGAGCGGTTCTGCACCTAATGTCAATAAATCATTTGCGCACATGGCCACCACATCATGTCCAATGGTTTCAAAACGTTGATGCTGCTGTAGTAACAGTAGTTTTGTGCCAATACCATCGGTGGTGGTGACCAATAAGGGCTGACGATAGCGATCGATGGGGAGTTGTATTAAACCACCGAAACCGCCCAGTGTGCCTATGGAAAGGGGTGTTTGGGTTTTAGCTGCAAGGGGTTTAATGCGTTCAATCAGGGCTGTGCCTGCATCAATGTCAACGCCGGCTTCTTGGTAGGTGATGGCCATGAAGATCCTCTTAAATTGTGATGATCTAGATTATCACCAAACAGATGGTGAGCGCCAATGTTTGTGTGTATGATACATGCATTGAGTGGATGAGGAGTTGTCATGCGTTGGCAAGCAGTCATGTTGATGAGTGTGTTTGTGTTGTTGTATCAACTGGTTTGGGGTTTAGATTTAGGGGATACATTATTTTCAGACACGGTGTTTGTCAAAGACCAATCAGTTCA
>JAAZZZ010000048.1 GCA_014238985.1 Gammaproteobacteria bacterium | reverse complement strand
TCAGGGTGGTGATTTGCCACCTGAAACACCTGAACGTAAACCCCGATTATTGGCTCAATATACCCCTGAACGGTTTTGTCAAAAGGCACAAGCACTCAAGGCCCAGAACCCAACATTATCTGCTCAAATAGAAGCACTAAAAGCATCGAATAGGCAAGCAGGGGAGTATCAATCACCTCGCCAGTTGTGGGAGATTGAGCCCTCTAAAAGCGCTCAAACTATTCAAAAAGCTTATATGGAAGCTTTAGAGTACATGGGCTTGGCTGGTAAGGATGTAGGATCATTTAGCTCTGTGCTTAAGTCTATGTTGGTGTTGTTGGGGGATTTAGAAGCACTTGAACAGCCGCCGCAGTTTTATGAGCTGCGCGTGATTTTTGACCCGATTGAGGGGCTTAAGCTTAATCAAGGTTCTTCTCTCTCATTGACTGTTGCCTTTAAGGACGAGGTATATTCGGGTGTTTTGCAGCTTGAGCGCGCGCAAGATAGGGTTGCTTTGTATCATTTTTTTAAAAAATTTGAAGGTGCAACCTTTGATCCGAATGGACCGCGACTGCCTTCAAAAGATCAATCAATCAACTTAGTGCGTCTTTTGCTACAGATTAAAAAAGGCTCTTTTGAGGAGCAGTGTTTTGCGCTTTTTTGTGCTCAACTTTACGCTGAAGGGGATCTTAATTTTCAGTATGATCTTTCGGAGTTAAGCTCTAAAGATAAAGAGGTGTTGATGCGTCTTTTAGTTTTGCTGAATGTTGATGATGCTGTTGGCGCGTTTGCGCCTTCTGCTAGATTGTCTAGCGCTTTGTCTAAATTAAGTGGTTTGTTTTTAGGGAGCGGTGTGCTTTCATGCTTGTGGTTGGCTGCGCCGTTTCTGCCCTTTGAAATGCCCATGGCTTTGTTGCCATTTTTGCCTGATTCATTTGTTTTGATGGGATCAATCACGTTAGGTCTGTTGCTCATAAGTGCTTGTTTATTTTTTGGAAGCGCGCGTCTCAAGCATTTCACTTTCAAGGTGCCTGAAGGTGCTTTAAATGGTGCATCAGATGATGCCTCATTGACAGGGGATACAGCTCTTGTACCTTGCGCATTAGATTTTGCGGAGGTAGGTGAAAAAACGCTGTCCCCGCGCCAGGCAGCAGTTGATCATTTGGTAGAAGAGCCGTCTCAGAAGCATATGCCTTGACCCATTAACGCAGTAGATTTGCGAGCAGGAATAAACCCTGATTGTAAAATGGCAGAATGATTGGGTGTAGCAAGCCCATCCATAACAGGGCCAGGGTGATCCACAATCCATAGGGTTCAATGCGGCTATAATGGTATTCAAGACGGCGTGGTAAGCAGGCTGCCATGATGCGGGAACCATCTAAAGGTGGTAAGGGTAAACAGTTTAAAATGCCTAAGATCAAATTAATTTTAATGCCAGCGACGCACATCTGCATCAGCCCTTGTGAGAGGTTGGATGCTAAGTTGATCGTGGGGAGTATTGAAAGGCCTGCTGTCCACAAAAGGGCCATGATAAAATTTGCGATGGGTCCCGCAATGGCCACTAAAGCCATGTCACGTCGAGGGTTTTTCAGTAAGCGTTCGTTGACAGGTACAGGTTTAGCCCAACCAAATAATAAGCCACCTATCCACAAGAGCATCATTGGGACGAGCACAGTGCCTACGGGATCGATGTGCTTCAAGGGGTTGAGCGTCGTTCGACCGAGTAAATAAGCTGTTGAATCTCCTCGCCAATGCGCGACCCAGCCATGTGCCACTTCGTGGAAGGTGATAGCGCATAAAACAGGTACTGTCCATACTGATAGCTGATAAATCAGTGTTTCAGCGGATATATTCATCAATGTATTGTTTCAAACAATGTCACAACTTTGCGTACACCTGAAACTTTTCGGGCAGTATTCGTTGCGAGTTTTTGTTGTGTGGGTGTTAAAATGCCCATTAAATAGACCACACCATTCTCGGTGGTGATGCGGATTTGATTAGAGTGCAGTGCATGTGTGTTGAGCAATCCAAAGCGTACTTTACCCGTGATCCAACTATCTTGACTGGCGGACAACGCTGAAGGGGGCGTTGCTACGACAATTTGATTATAAACTTGAATGACCTTAGGCACACTTTTAACCAATCGATAGGCCAGTACGCGTTGTGAAGTTGAGTAGACTTGTCCAGTTAACAATACACGATGATTGAGCGATGCAAGTGAGATGTTCGTGTGTTTAAGCGTTTCATTTTGGGCCACTGCTTTGGAAGCGAGGTGTTCGATTGTTTGATCGGCTGCGATCGTCGTGAGAGGACGCTCGTCATATAGAATGACAGAAGCTGCAGCACCGCCTGCGACCACCGCAGCACCGATACAGCCAGAAAGATTCAGGCATAAAAATACAGTGATTAGACAACGTTTAAACATGATGTGCCTCCAGATGATGTATGATATATCTTAGACTTTAACATGGGGATGTTGCTTGAATCAAAAGCAATGAGATCAATGCGTTCATTTGGCAGGTGTGTTTGAGGATGATGCAGGCGATAATGGGCCAGTGTCTGACAGAGTTTGTGGTGCTTAGAAGGGATGAGTGATTCAAGGGCCCCACCGGCCCATTGAGTGGTTCTCAGACGTACTTCAACAGCCACTAAGGTGGTTTGATCTTGCATGATTAAGTCAATTTCACCACAGGCGCAACGATAGCGGTTGGCCAGGCAGATCAACCCTTGTTTTTTGAGCCACTGTTTTGCGATGTATTCTGCAATGAGGCCGCGTCGATGGTTGTCGTACTGAAAATATTGATTAAGCCACGTCAGCATGGGTTAAACTGATCGAATGGGTCGATTGATCATGGGGCGTGAGGTTCGATGGGTGAAGTGTTGTGGTCTCAAATGAGGGCCAGTCGTTGCAAACTGCGGGCGTGCCAGGCCGTGACGGATGTGAATCCAAGTGAGTAAACGTTGAATGTGATTGTTTTCATTGAGATAGAGCTTTCCGGTGGCGCTGTTCAGGTAGGCGTAGGGAAAACGCATGAGATGTGGAAGGTTAAATGCCAGTTGATACGCATCAACGCCAATGGCAAAAAAGCGACTGTATTGTGAAAAGTCTTTTGGCCAAATGTGTTGTAAAGTGCGTGGCAAATTAAGCCAGCGATGCGCGGGTTTTTGATGTGTGAGTGCAGCTGAAATCCAGGGTGCATCACCAAACGTTACACCATCTAAGTCATGATCGCGAAAACGTGTTGAGGTGTTATGATAGATTGAGGAAGTTGCATAAATGGGTAAGGTGCCACTATAAAAATATTTGAGTAATGGAATGGTTTTTTTAGCCTCTGAGTGATTCAATGTTAAAAAGATGCTGTCAATGTCTTGACGGCGTTGAGGGATGAAGCGCATGGTGCGTAGGTTGAAGTATTGTTTGAGTTGTTTGGCTCGATTTTGGCTCGCAGATATGTCTAGCTGTTCGCGTAATTGAGGCATGATATGTTTGAAGTCTGTGATTGAAAGTTCATCTGAGCGTGTCCCGCCTAAAGCAGCCCAACGGTCTAGAAACGCCGTGCGAATACGTTGGCTTTTAGTGTGTGGTGTGCTGATTAAGAAAGCGTTTCTGGCCCCATTTTTAAATGCATATTCAGCCATTTGACGGCCTTCATCTTCAGCGCGCATGTTCAGTTCAAATACATTTGAATTTGATGTATGGGTGGTGTTGAGTGCAATGATTGGGATGGTTGGCTCCAGTTGTGTGAGGGCTTCAACGTCTTTTTGTGCAAGGGGTCCCAGTAAGATATCTATATGGTCTTGTTGAGCCTGTGTCATTAAAGTGTTCAGAGGGTATAGGCTTGTATCATACACTTTCAACGTTTGAGGGTGGTGCGTTTGTGTATGTTGTGCTTGGTAGAATGCTGCAAAGACTCCGCCTTGTATCGCTTTTCCAGCCATGGCCAGTGGGCCTTGCATGGGCAAGAGTAAGCCAATTTTTTTAGGGGGCCAAGCAATGTTTTGTTCGCTCACGAACGGTCTGGCTGGGTGATTGGGGTAGGTTGTTTTCCATTGGCTGATTGCTTCAGTTGAAAAGTCTGTTTGTGTGGTACTTTGATGGGCGAGCAAGGCTAAATCAATCCAGCCCTGAGCCGTTGGGTCATCTTGAAGTGTTTGTTTTGCAATGGCAAGTTGTTGAGGGCTGGCAAGGTAGATTGTGTCCCATACTGTCAGCAAATATGCGTTGTACTGCTGGGCTGGCACTTGTTCAGCCATTAAAGCATTTAAACTTTTGGCTAAGTTGTTTTGTTGTGCTTGGCATTGTGCCAGGTGTGCGTAGTAGTGTGTTTGCCAATTGGGCAGTAGTGTGCTGGGGGTGATGTGTTCAAGACGACGACATGCCGTGCGTGGGTGATGTTTGTTGAGGTCGATCACCGCTTGAATGAGGTGGGTGTAAGGTTCAAGGCCACTGTATTTCAACGTATTGATATATTTTTGTGCTTGACGCCATTGAGGGGTTTGTGCAAGCCGATAGGTATAGGTTAAATATTGAGCATCTGGATGTGTGTGTTGTTCAAGTGGAGGCAGGTAAGGACCGTTTGGATTCAATCCTGTGAATGTGGTTCCGGCATGCATGCCGCAGCGGGTGAGTATGAGTGCAATGCTGATGGTGAGCAATCTTAATTGCATGAAGCGTCCTTATCTCTGACCATTCATAGTCACATGATTGTTACAGAAACGTCAAGACTGGGCTGATTGAATGGCTTATGCTATTCTGGCGTTAATTTAATTGAGCGGTGTCAATGCGTGCAGAAGAGATGATTTCGGGGGGGCTTTATTTGGTGTCGACCCCTATTGGGCATTTAGCCGAAATCAGTCCGCGTGCAGTCGATGTGCTCCATCGTGTAGATGTGATTTTATGTGAAGACACGCGGCACAGTGCGCGCTTACTGCAGCATTGCCATATTCATACACAGGTTTGGTCCTTTCATCAGCACAACCAAGGCCAACAAGTGTCGAAAGTATTGTCTGCGCTTCAGCAAGGTCAAACATTTGCTTTAATCAGTGATGCAGGCATGCCGTTGATCAGTGATCCAGGACATCCCTTGGTTCAGGCCTGCCATGCAGCAGGGTATCGTGTGATTCCAGTGTCTGGGCCTTCTGCTGTGATTTCAGCAGCAGCTGTATCAGGGCTGTGTGTCAATGGATTTTCATTTATTGGATTTTTACCGACCAAGCGAGGCGCTCGACAAGCAGTTTTTGCTGAGATGGTTCAACATCCACGTGCTTGGTTGTTTTTTGAGGCACCGCATCGAATGTCGGCGATGGTTGAAGATTTAGCGCAAGTGTTGCCGATGGAGCGCCGTGTTTTGGTGGCGCGCGAATTGACGAAACACTATGAAGAGGTGATGTTATGTACAGTGCAATCATTGTGTGAGCGTGTGCGTTCAGGGGCATTTCAACGGGGTGAGTTGGTCATTGTGGTTGAAGCAGCGCCTGCACAGGTTCGAGCACTCACCCCTGATCTTAAAGCGATGATTGCTGAAATGCGTCCACGATTGACCACGTCTGAGATTGTCAAATGGCTGCATGCCCTCACTCAGGTGCCTAAAAAAGCACTTTACCAGGCTGTTATTGAAGTGCCCCGTAAAGGTGATGATTGAGTATTCTGTAATCTGTTTAGATGTTGATTAAGGGGTATAGATTTTGGGTAGTTTGATTAAAGTCTGCATTTAAGGCGTTGCTGCGAAAATTTCTCTCAGCACCATACAGTGTGTTTGTTTGATTGTTGTTGTGTATCAGCATGTTATGTTGTTTGTTTTGTCTTGAGTCTTATGAATATAAAGTGATTTTAAGTATAGATCGATGGTTGGTTTAAAGGGCAATGTGTGATAAATTGGTGCTGTGCTGGTTAGGCAGTCGCTGCTGAGAGATTGAGCAGAGGAAAGTCCGGGCTCCATAGAGCAAAGTGCCAGGTAACGCCTGGGCAGTGTAAGCTGACGGAAAGTGCCACAGAAAATATACCGCCGTACGTTAGTGTGGTAAGGGTGAAAAGGTGTGGTAAGAGCACACCGCAAATACGGTAACGTATTTGGCAGGGCAAACCCCACTTGGAGCAAGGCCAAATAGGCGCCGTGGTTTAGGCCACATATCGCTCATATGTAGGTGCGGGTGGGTTGCTAGAGGTTCGAGGTGACTTGAATCCCAGATAGATGACTGTCCTCGACAGAACCCGGCTTATCGACCAGCACATTATTTTGTTGATAGGAGTGAGTGATGTCTAGTAATGCAATTGTTTATTCGATGTTCTTGATTTTTTCAGGTGCAGCATTTTTAGCAACGCTTATGTTATATACGCGCCAATCAC
This sequence comes from Gammaproteobacteria bacterium, assembly GCA_014238985.1. Lineage (GTDB taxonomy): Bacteria > Pseudomonadota > Gammaproteobacteria > Comchoanobacterales > Comchoanobacteraceae > UBA729. The sequence goes on along the minus strand of JAAZZZ010000048.1, from coordinate 3 downwards.
TCA
>JAAZZZ010000047.1 GCA_014238985.1 Gammaproteobacteria bacterium | reverse complement strand
ACAGACACTCAGTTGGTATGGCATTTGTTAATGCTGATTCAGGGTGAGCTGCTACTGCTTCAGCAGGGTTATCTGTTAATGCTGATTCAGGGTTGCCTGCTACTGCTTCAGCAGGATCATCTGTTAATGCTGCTTCAGGGTGAGCTGCTACTGCTTCAGCAGGGCCATTTTGTGCTGCTGTTCTTTCAGATTGAGTCGTAGATTGAGCGTCATTACTGAATCCATATTCTTTGAAGCGACCTGGGTGTGTATGAAAGAGCATTTCAAGTTCAGAGTTGTCTAAGGTCTGTAATAAAGAGATGACGCTTAGAGCGAATGGTGGATGATGTAAAGCGTTATCAGTAGATTTTAAAGTTTTTAAAGTTAGGCGACCTTTGCCTGCTTGATCTTGCTTAAAGTGAAGCTCAATGTTTTGATGCAGCCATGTTTGTAGATATGTTTGTAGATTATGACGCAAGTTCGAATCGAGTTGATGCCAGGGGACAGCAGCAAGGCGTGTTATTTGACCATTACGGTCAGTTTGATCAATTAATAAGACACTGTGATTGAGTGTTGTAGAGGGAGATAATTGAAGCGTCAAGTTGTGCTCAGTGAGATATGTAGAAATTTGATCTGGATCAACGGTTTTCAAGGTAGGATAATGGGGTTGTGTGATCTTATAAGCGATCCATTCAACACAAAATGACAACAGAAATATAGACAGAATGAAAGCTATGCTGATGAGTGGATCCGCTATAAGCCATGATGGTTGTATGATGAGTGTTAGGAATATAGATGTTATTCCGATGAGTAGAGTGATCGCCCCCATTGCATCAAAATGTGAATGAAGACGTTTAACTTGATCAAAGTCACATCCAGAGATCTCTTTAAAAAGGTTCAGAAGAGTTGTGTAGTGAGGGCGATTGTTTGGCCGGATTCTTCTGTCTCCTTGAGGCGTCAATGGTGTTTTACCACCTGAGAGCATATGTCTTGAAATATGCGCATTTATTAAGGCCCTCATGATTGCTCTATGGCCATATCGACCCGCCCAGATCAGCGCAGTGTTGCCGTGTTGGTCTTTGATGTTAGGATTAGCGCCCTGATTCAGTAAGGCCGTGACGATTTCTAGATTGTTATTTTTAGCCGCCAAGATCAGCGCGGTGTTGCCGATGTTGTTTTGAGCGTTAGAATCAGCATTTTTAGCCAGTAAGGCCTTCACGGCTGCTCCGTCGTTCCTGCTAGCTGCGAAGATCAGCGCGGTGTTGCCGTATATACCTTTAATGTCAGTCTTAGCGCCCTTAGCCAGTAAGGCCTCCACGACTCTTATATGGCCCTTTTTAGCCGCCAAGATCAGCGCGGTGTCGCCGTATTGGCCTTTGATGTCAGTCTTAGCACCCTGATCCAGTAAGGCCTTCACCATGTCTGTACGGTCTTTGTTAACCGCCAAGATCAGCAGGGTGTCGCCGTTATATTCAAATATCTTTGTATTTAAAGCTGAAATAGAAACATGCTGAATGAGTATCTGGAGTGTTTCGATTCCCTCTGAATTTATAGCTGTTTTATAGAATTGGTTACGTGTTTTTACGCTTTTAATATAAAGTATCTGCGTCATCAAGGCAAAAAAGCCTAGTATAAATAGCGCAGGTGCAACAATTTCGAACACAAATCCAGCAATTAAGGCGCCCCATAGGAGTAAGGCGAGGGTCGAAAAAGAAACAATTGCCAAGTTGTTTCGATCAATTGTTTGTTGAGTGATTTCCATTGTATTCTCTATAGATTATGATGATATTAATCATTGATATAGGTGATGATAGCATCGAAACATTAAGATAAAGTTAAGAGATTTTTGAATGATGGGCATACATGAATCGGCTCAAAAAAGATCAAGCGCGGAGTGATAGACGGAGTAGACCCTCATGTTCAGGGGATGAAGCTATTGAATGAGCTGTACTAAAGGTGCGTAGGTCTAGTAGGTCTAAAAGAACAATTTTGGATAGGCGCCATGGATGTTTAGGAAGCATGCATCCCTTTAGCTGACCGACCTTTGTTAGGCCTTATTAATTTTAGCATACACGACAAGCCAACCACGTACGTGACCGTGGTCTGAAGGTTGATGCATGGCGCGGTATAAATCTTTAGCTTTAACCCATACCATGGGGTATCGGTTATTGGCAACATCCATCACTAAAAATCGATCATGCTTTTGGTTATATGCACCAAGAGGCGAAAAATGGCCGTGTCCTTCTTGTCCTAAAACAGATCGATCATAGTTGATGATGACATAGACATGAGGTTGACGTAATGCTGCCATGAGTTCTTGTCGCATACTGTTGATGTCATTAGAAGATGATGCAAATCGTTGTGTGACAATCAAATCATGTTTTCTTAATAAAGTTGCCAGCTGATCTAAGCGCATGCCCTGTTGGCGCACTTCTTTTTTGAAGCTAATGGGCATATGTGTATTAAACACCTGAGTTTGATTGACCCAAAGTGCTGAGTTATTGTGTAGGGCAGAAGCCTGTCGGTGATTCAGCGTGTTTAACACGATCGTTGCTGAGGCAATACCACAGAAAGTTTTGGATTGTTGTGTCATGAAATATTGAGAAAGTTTCCAATAATCTCCTTTATTTTTTTGCTGAGTTGTATTAAAAATACGCGTACCTTGTGATGAATCTGCTGTGATCAGCTCAGCTGAAATCCACTGAGCAGGCAATGCGGTGCCTGCAGCCAATACAAATAGAAGAATAATTAAAGACCACTGTTGCCTTAATTTTGACATTTTAAAACCTCAATTTTTGATAAAATAAAAATAATAGAGCGCAATTTTATCATATATGGGTTGAGTGAGTCAAGCTCAGTGGCCGCTTAACACAAGGTGTTGCTTGGGTTTTGGTAAGGTAGTTTTGTGTTTAAAATGAAGTGCACGGTTGAGAAAAAGCACATTGGCTTGATCGTGTACAGTGCGTTGTATCTGTGTTTCTGAGAGTTGTTTAAAGTAAGCAATTTGGCTGTAATCTACAGCTGTTGCATTTAAACTGCGCAGTGGTCTGAGCTTTGCCAGGGCATGATCTGCTGTATAGGCCCAAACATGCTGACTATTTAGGCTGGCTGCATCTAATTTAGCATGGCCGGAAAGTTCTGCCAGCAAGTGGTGACATTCTCCTGAAAGATGAATGTTGCCCGCTTTGGTATGAATTTCTGTTTGTTGGCTGCGGAGCCAGTAGGCTGTAATTTCTGCATCTGCAAGGTTGTCAATACTGACAATGTTTAGCCACCCGGTCAGGTATAATTTGCCTCTTGCTGTTGCTTTGATATGCAAAGGAGACAGCGTTTTTTGGGCATTGTGGAGTATCAGGCGACCTGTGCCTGAAAGGTGAATATATTTGGGCAGTGTCTTGAGCACAATACGTGCAGATGTGCCTGGGCTGCCTGAAAGTGACAGTGTATCTGGTGTGTCAGAGCGGATGGTTAAATCATTGAGATGAGCCGTGCGTAGCTGATTGGTGCGACCACCAATTGAGACTCGAACGGAAATGCCATTTCCAACATTAATTGTATGGAGGGCGTTGAGGCGTATAACGGTATTTCTGGTGCGTTTTGGTTTGATTTTTGAGAGAGCACGAACAGATTTTCCTGAGGCAGGCATTGCGAGAGAATGTTGATAGGTCAGCAACAAACAGCTTGTTAAAACAATGAGGGCAAAGGGGTGTTTGAACATCATACCAGCATCTCCAAATGCAAGCTTAGCCCAGTGGAGGGGGGGCGAAACGGTTAAATGACACAGTAATGTGCCTGTTTTCTGCACGACCTACAGCAGAATTATTGGAAGAAACGGAATGATTGTTCAGAGAACCTTTTGCTGAAATGATGCGTGATGAAATGTGATGTTCCCACAAATATGCAGCAACATTGTTTGCTTGTAATTGAGTGATGCGCTGTGTCTGGGTTTGGCTCAGCAGATCATCCGTATAGGCTGTGATATTGATTTGTTTGATTTGAGTGTTGTGTTTAATCAGTGTTAATAGTTGAACGAGTGTTTGATTTGCTTCGGGTTTTAACTGCGCAGATCCTGTTTCAAAGAGGGCATCTGAAGCTAAAATGACAAGGGTTTGATATGGGGCATGCATCACTTGCAAGCCAGGTTGTGCCACAGGTGTACCGGGGACGACTGTGCTTTGATTAATTTCAGGGTTTTGACGGGTGGAGATGCAACCATATAATCCACATGCAATCGTGCATGCTAATACTAATATAAGGCGCTTGAGCCGACTCCCCACAACCTACTCCTTAGCGTATGATATCTTGCACAGTCTACAGGTGAGGGGATGGTTTTGTAAAGAGCTGTAAACAATTACCTTATGTGATGAGATGCGCTTGTAAATCAATAATGTTTAAGTTTGAATAGAGGTGGTGTGATTTGATGTAGCAAGCATTATTCATGCTAAAAATTTGGGGGGGATTAAAATGGAAAAGCCACGTTTTTGGCGTATTTTTTGTGCCATTCCTGTTGATAAGGCTCAGTGTTTGCTGGGTGCACAGCAATCATTATATTCTGATGCTCTGTGGCAGTGGCAAGCACCTGAACGTATGCATTTAACCCTTGCTTTCTGCGCTCGATTTCCTGAATCATCATGGCAGACATCTCTCAAATATTTGCGGCGCGTCTTGGGAACATGCCCTTCAGACCAATTGACGCTCCGTACTTGTGGTGTATTTCCACACACAGATAAGCCTCGTTGTTGGGTGGCATATTGCGCCAGCACAGCCACTTTAAAACAGTTGCATGCAATGTGTGGGGCTTGTGCGAAAGCCTGTGATTGGCCGGCGGATACACGACCCTTTAAGCCCCATGTGACTTTGGCGACAGGTTTAACATCGCCTCCCCCCAAGGCTTTGGTTCAATTACCTGAGCCGATTCAGTTACCGATAAAGCGAGTGGTCATTGTTCGCAGTCATTTGAAAGGTCATGCGAGTCGATACGAAACATTGGCCTCAATTGCTTTAGCTGAACGTGAAGGTCATTGATTTTTACAGTTGAATATGCTTAGATAAGTGTAGGTTTTTTTTAGGTTTAATGATGAATCAAACAGCGTTTGATGTGATTGTTGTGGGCGGCGGGCATGCAGGTGTTGAAGCAGCTGCAGCTGCAGCGCGCATGGGGGCTCAGACGTTATTATTGACCCAAAATATTGATACCATTGGGCAAATGTCCTGTAATCCGGCTATTGGAGGCATTGGAAAAAGTCATTTAGTGAAGGAAGTGGATGCTTTAGATGGGCTGATGGCTCGAGCGATCGATCGTGCTGGAATTCAGTTTAGAATTTTAAATGCTCGAAAAGGCGTGGCGGTACAGGCAACGCGTGCTCAGGCAGATCGTGTCCTGTATCGGCAAGCAATACAGGATTTATTAGGCGAATTGAAGACCCTGTCTATATTTCAGGCAACCATTGATGCATTGATCATTCAAAACGATTGTTGTTCTGGTGTTAAAACTTCGACAGGACAGGTGATTGAAGCAAAGGCAGTCGTGCTTGCGGTGGGAACATTTTTAGGCGGGCGCATACATATCGGCGGCGAAAGCATTGCAGGGGGGCGCGCAGGCGATGCGCCTGCCAATGCTTTGTCAGAACAATTAAGAGCTTATGGTTGGCCGGTTGGGCGCCTTAAAACTGGCACGCCTCCACGCATTGATGCTCGCAGTGTTGATTTTTCTCAATTAGAAGCACAGCCAGGAGATACACCTTTACCAGTATTTTCTTTTCTAGGTGACGTCAAAGAGCATCCTGCTCAGATACCCTGTCACATCAGCATGACCACTGAAAAATGTCACACAATCATTCAAGAGCATATGCATTTATCGCCGATGTTAACTGGCGCAATAGCGCCCGATACAGTGGGGCCACGTTATTGCCCTTCTATTGAGGACAAAGTACGTCGTTTTGATCGTCAAAGCCATCAAGTGTTTTTGGAGCCCGAAGGGCTTAGATCTCGTGAAATTTATCCAAATGGCATTTCGACCAGTTTGCCATTTAATGTTCAGTGTCAATTTGTTCGGGCCATGGTAGGCCTTGAATCTGCATGGATTACACGACCTGGATATGCCATTGAATACGATTATTTTGATCCACAAGCGTTGGCGCCCCATTTGGAAACAAAATCAATCAAATCCTTGTTTTTGTGTGGGCAAATTAATGGAACAACTGGGTATGAAGAGGCAGCAGCACAAGGTCTAATGGCGGGTGCAAATGCGGTGTTGGCTTTGCGTGGAGCAGCGCCCTGGGTGTTACGTCGTGATCAAGGCTATATTGGTGTCATGATCGATGATTTGGTGACGCTGGGGACACGAGAGCCGTATCGAATGTTTACAAGTCGTGCAGAATATCGATTGTCTTTACGAGAGGATAATGCAGACGAACGGTTAACTGCGGTAGGGCGTGCTGTGGGTCTG
>JAAZZZ010000046.1 GCA_014238985.1 Gammaproteobacteria bacterium | reverse complement strand
CCTATGTAAACCTGTATCAAGTTGATGGCAGCAGGTCCAAAGCTCCAGGGCGCCCATGGTGAGATTAAAAATACCGTACTTGCTGTGATCAGTAATGCAGTTACAATCCATGCGATCTCTTCTTTTTTGAATGATCGATTTGAGGTTGATTTCAAGCTCAATTTTTTCTGCATCTGTAGGAAAATTGTTTTTTTGGGAGAAAGCAGGTTGTCTCCCCCATTGGCTTGCTTCGGTTCTAATGTGAGTAAATGTATCTTCATTTGATATTTTTTAAATTCAGACCACTGATCGATCTGTCGAGCAGGCCGATCAGGTAATGATGTTAATGCAGTGATAGCCTCCTGAACGGCTCTCTCTGCCTGATCTGGAGGGAGATAAAATAATTTAGTATTTTTGCATCTTGCTTCTCTTGCTTCAATCAGCTTTGTATATGTGCTTTGGAGGGTTTCCAAGATTTTATCAAAATAGTCTGTTTGTGAAGCTGGTGAGATCGATATTAATAATTGAATACAGTTTTCGACAATAGCTTTTTTGGCCTCAGAGAGCTTTAGATCCCAAGGGATGCGGCCCAAAATAATTTTAAAAAAACGTGTTTGATCTTCAGCGTTTTGATATCGAGTGAAGCGCTGTTCTCGATCGGAAAGGTCATTCAGAAGGGGCCTCAGCACAAGCAGTAGCAAGGCGCTGTTTTGATCATGAATCTCGGAATTTATTTCTGATGATTGTTCAGTTTGCATATTATAATCTCTAACATTGTGTTGAATTAGCTCGCATTCTATCATTTTTTGTTTGAAAAAACAAAGTTTTTTATCTAAATGTATGTTGAATAAAATCAGGTGACAGTCGATAGGCTCTAGACTATAATCACTGAAAATTGGTTCATTTTCAGGAAATCATCTATGACAAAAGATGCAGCAAGCGAAAGCGCATCGAACACAGAATCACAATCTATGCGTGATTTCGCTGAAAAAGCGTACTTGAATTATGCAATGTATGTCATTTTGGATCGTGCATTACCCCATGTGTCCGATGGTTTAAAACCCGTACAACGTCGTATCATGTATGCGATGTCTGAGCTTGGGCTCAAAGCAACATCAAAATATAAGAAATCAGCACGCACGATTGGAGATGTGTTGGGTAAATTTCATCCGCATGGCGATGCAGCCTGTTATGAAGCAATGGTTTTGATGGCACAGCCCTTTTCCTATCGTTACCCATTGGTTGATGGGCAGGGCAATTGGGGTTCTGTAGATGATCCTAAGTCATTCGCAGCCATGCGTTATACGGAGGCACGACTGGCAGCTTATACGCAGGTTTTGTTGAAAGAATTGGGCGAAGGCACCGTGACATGGGTTTCAAATTTTGATGGTACCTTACAAGAACCCGCACGGCTACCCGCGCGCTTGCCAAATGTTTTGCTCAATGGTGCTTCAGGCATTGCCGTGGGGATGGCGACAGATATTCCGCCGCACAATATTCATGAGGTTGTGGGCGCATGTGCCCATCTGCTAGACCATCCAGATGCAACGACAGCAGCACTGTGCGCCTATGTTTCTGGGCCAGATTATCCAACAGGCGGACAACTGATTACATCTAAAGCCTCATTATTGGCGATGTATACATCAGGACGAGGCAGCATTCAATTGAGAGCAACATATCAGCATGAACATAAAGTTTTAGTCATCACAGCCCTGCCCTATCAAGCATCTACAGCCAAGGTGATGTTGCAAATTGCACAACAGATGCAGCTTAAAAAATTGCCGATGGTGATCGATTTGCAAGATCAGTCAGATGAGGCTTCACCTGTGCGCATCATCTTAACATTACGTTCGGCGCGTATTGATACAGAAGCGGTGATGGCACATCTATTTGCAACCACAGATTTACAAAAACAATTTCGGGTCAATATGAATGTGATCGGCCTTGATCAACGCCCTAGAGTGATGGGGCTGAAAGTCCTCTGTCAACAATGGTTAACGTATCGGCAGGATACGGTTCGGTCTCGACTCACACATCGATTAGAGCAGGTACAAGCACGCTTACATATTATAGAAGGACTACTCATTGCCTATATCAATTTGGACAGAGTGATTCAAATTGTGCGTGAAGCCGAAGATCCACAAAGTGAGCTGATACAGTGTTTTGATCTGTCTATTGTGCAGGCAGTGGCCATTTTGAACATTCGATTGAGACAGTTAGCCAGGCTCGAAGAAACAGCACTTGAATCAGAGCGAGCTGAGTTGAGCGCAGAAGCGGCTCGGCTTCAGAGTATTCTCAACTCTGAAAAGCGATTAAAGCAACTGGTACGTAAAGAGCTTGAAGCCGATGCACGCACTTTTGGAGATGTAAGACGCACGGTATTGGTGGAGAATGTGCCGGCAGCTCAACAGATGCTTGAAACAGCGCCAATTGAATCAGTGTCGGTCATGATTTCCGAACAAGGTTGGATACATGTCACCAAGGGGGTGAGTTCGGATTTAAAAACGTTATCGTTTAAAGCGCAAGATCGTGTGTTGAGTGCTTGTAGCGGTATTTCGAATCAATCTCCAGTTGTGATAGATGTCAATGGACGTGCATACACTTTAAGTGTAGCTGATTTGCCATCGGGACGTACACAGGGCGCGCCACTGACCAAATTTATTAAACCCCATCAAGGGGCTCATGTGAATCATCTCATCATGGGGGCTGCGGAGGATGCGGTCTTGCTGGTCCAAGATGTAGGCTTTGGGTTTGTGACGAGAATACAAGATTTAATCAGTAAAAATAAGGCGGGAAAATCAATTTTGTCAGTAGTCAAGGACGCAAAAGTTTTAATCTCACATTTCAAATCAGCGATGTCTGAAGGAGATGTGATTGCAGTGGTGACGTCTGAGGGATATCTTTTAGTCTTTGATGCAGGAACGCTTCCAGTGCTCCAAAAAGGTAAGGGTTGTATGTTGATGCGTATACCGAGAGCACGTCGAATCACACGGGCTGAAGTCATCACAGCAGTGAATTGGGTGCCACAATCTGCTGCAATGAAGCTTCAATCAGGTCGACGTCATTTAACATTACAACCGAAAGATTGGGCATCATATGTGGGGAATAGAGGATCACGCGGGCGGTTACTGCCACGTGGTTTTAGACAGGTGCAATCTATTCAAGCAGTGTTCAAGGCACAATCATGAGACAAGGGCATGATATACACCCACGAGGAGAAGACAGAGTGCTGTCTACGCGCAAACATTGCATTGTGTTTGCAAGCATTGTGATACAAACAATCTGTGTGCTCGGATTTATTGGGTATTTTAGAACAATACCCGCTGCGCATGTGCCTGTTTTGGCGCAAATAGATTTAATGACACTGTTTCAGTGGTTATTTATATCTTGGATCATTTTAATGTGGGGACTGACAGGAATAGATTTTTACTTACATAAAATTCATATTTCTAACGTGCGGTTATGGGTGTTTCAAGGGTGGTTGATCAGACGTTCAACTGAGATGATGCTAGCGCGCATTGAGTGTGTAGAGTTAAGACAATCCCTCTTTGGCCGTATGTTTGGATACGGCTCACTTGTGATTTCAGGCGTCAGTGGGCAAGCATTGATATTGAAGACAATACCCAAGCCACGACGCTTTAAAAATCATTTACAACGTACATTGCTTGCATTAAATCAATCTGGAAACATTCAATGAATGAACGCGTTTGGGGCATGATCTTGCTGGTCGCGGGAACCTCCGTTGGTGCCGGTATGCTGGCCATGCCGCTCAGTACGGCAGAGAATGGTTTGATCTTGTCTATTGTGCTCATGTTGTGGCTATGGTCTGTGATGCTGGCTTCAGCATTATGTTTGCTTGAAGTGAGTTTGAGTTTGCCTGCAGGGACGAATTTAATATCAATGGCAAGTTATACCTTAGGGCCTTGTGGACGTTGGCTCGTTTGGGGTTTGTATCTAGGATTATTGTATGCTCTCAATGCGGCCTATATGGATGGCTTAATGGCGATTTTACAAGCCGGGCTGACTCAGATCTTACATCATACCATTTCAACCGGGTACATTGGTTTAGGTTTATTACTGGTTTTCATGTATGTGTTGTATGACGGGATACGGCATATGGATTATTTAAATCGATGCCTGATGTTGGGTTTGATTTTAAGTTACGGCGTTTTGTTATTAGGGCTGATGCCGGCAATTCAACCAGATGCTTTATTGCATTTAGACAGTGCTAAATTAGGATCGAGTTTGCCGATTCTAATCGTGGCATTTGGATTTCATATTGTCATTCCAAGTTTGCGTAACTATGGCCAAGAAGATTCAAAAACCATGGTAAAAGCTTTAGTGATTGGCAGTGTATTGCCTTTGTTATTTTATATTGGTTGGCAGATTGCTATTTTAGGGGTTTTGCCTTTATCAGGACATCATGGGCTATTGGCGTTATTAAAATCAGGACAACCGGCAACAGAATTAGCGCAAGCTTTAGCGGGGCATTTAGCTCAACCAGGCGTTACGATTGCGGCCAACTGGTTTTCAAGTTTTGCGATTGCGACATCTTTTATTGGGGTGTCTATCAGCCTATTTGACTTTTTTGCTGATGGCTTGAAGTGGGACAAAAAAAGCCTTCAAGGTTTAGGCATTTTAGCATTGACGTTTATGCCACCTGCTATATGTGCTATATTTTATCCGAATGGTTTTATGTATGCATTGCGTTATGGAGGCGCTTTCGTGGCAGTCTTGTTAGGCATATTGCCGGTCACAATGGTTTGGCGTATTCGGCGGATGCACCCTACCGGACAATGGCGTGCGCCTGGGGGGAGATTCTTATTATTATGGATTATATTTGGATCTGTGACTGTATTATGGTTTGATTTAACCTAATACACCAAACGCAATAGGGGAAAAGTGCTCAAACATTTGAAAACAATATGCACAGCTGTATTAAGCATGATTGTATATGTACTACTGTTGCCCTATATCATTGTGCGAATGCTTTTGCTAAAACTCATTTGGCCGATAGCATTAAAGCCCATGTGTGTTGCTTTACTGTACCCTTTTTCTAATTTTATTCTTGGACAAGACTCCAGTTTTCAAACGAAAAAATCAAAGGTTAAAACTGAGAGAAAAAAACAGCAAATAGGACGAGAGGAAATTAGTAAGAAACTTAATATCACTTCATTCTCAAGAACTTTAATTCGAGGGCGTGCGCAATGGATTGCCTTAATAGTGTTGGGTATAGTATGGATAATCATGCACCATACAGCAGCGCCCTTATTCGTTGCTCAATGGGGTATAGCGCCTCAGGTGATCTATCCGCTCAATGCTGTGCTTGTGTTTATGATCGCTTGGGGCATACAGTCTTGGTTCAATAGGAAAACCAGTAACGATAAAGATCAGCAGATATTTTTTACACAAGCACGTCGTGCAAGTTTAGCACGCGAAAACAAAGTCATCTTGGTATATCTTGCGCCTTTAGATGAGGGCCAAGCACAGAAACAACTCGAGCATGATGAGTATGCTGCAGTGTTTTATATCGACACCGAAAAGATGAAATATCCCCCTGAATGCTCTTTCACAAAAAGGCAAGAGTATCACAAGCAGTTAATAGCCAAAATGATGCAAGCAGCACATGATCTTCGTAGAGAAAAATTATCACAGTACGAGGGTGTTCAAGTGAAAGCTAAGTGCGTCAAGAGTAGTCCTCTCATATCCGCTTTAGCACAATTCAAAGACAGCGAGACGGGTCAGGAGGACCTCAATAAGACTGCCGTGGTTTTTGAGCATCCTGTAAACTCATGGTTTGCATTATTCTTTGGTAACCCGGACTTATTAAAGAAAGAGCTTATACAGGAATACTACGAGTTAAATGGGCGCTTTTTCACAAAGTATTTTTTTGATACTCAGGTCAGGCATAACTATCATTTAAACATTAATCAAGATCGACTGAGCGAACAGGCAGGCAACAATCCCATTGATCAACTGATTCAACGCTTAAAAGACCTGCAGGAAGATTTAGAGGCTGATCAGGCTAAACGCTTAAAAGACCTGCAGGAAGATTTAGAGGCTGATCAGGATACAGCGGAGTTACAACAAGCATTAGGCCGGTTGATCAATGAGATAAACGATCGTCGTGGCAAGAATGCCTCGATTACGGTTTCATATAATATAAAGCCTTACTTATTGACGATCTTATCGTTGATCCAGGCGGAATTGGATGCCCAGACAGAAGTATCACCTAATGCTAAAATACGTATCCGTTTATCTCAGCATTTAGATTGGCGTTACGCCTTGAAGGCTCTTGTTTTGGGCTCGATTGGTTTGATATTCGATGTGATCATATTTTTAATATTAGAATTGGTTTTGGTGCCATTTTTAAGGTGTTTAGATTGGGTGTTTTATAGGCCAGAAAATAAAGACATGACAGAATGGCTGCGAGATTGGATCGGACAAGGTCTTTTTATGAGGTTTCTGAATGAAAGATTAGAGCGCTATCCAGATGCTCTTGATGTCCGCACTGGACTGTACAATGCTACTGTTCCAAAAGAGAGCAGTGTTGTTGGCGCGTTATTCCCTCATCAAACCCTGGGATCTGACATTCGATCATGGATACAATCAATGCCTCATACACTTAGATTATGGTATTTCAATGGATTAGTGGCTTTAAGTTTGGCGTGTGTTTCAGTGCCAAGTATCATAGCTGTGATGAGCCTATGTGGCGTTACACTGATAC
>JAAZZZ010000045.1 GCA_014238985.1 Gammaproteobacteria bacterium | reverse complement strand
GTTCTGGCTCTGGCTCTGGCTCTGCGTCTGGCTCTTCCTCTTCCTCTTCCTCTGACTCTGATTCTGATTCTGATTCTGATTCTGATTCAGTGTCACCGATATGATCACCGGTAGCATCAAGGTCAGCTGCTGCTGGCTGTTCTTCTGGCTCTGCTTCTGGCTCTGCGTCTGCTGCTGCGTCTGCTTCATCTGCTTGCTGTTCTGCTCCGCCTGCTAGATCTGCTGCAGACACTGTCTCTGACGCTGCTTCTTCTGCTGCTACCTCTTGCTCTGACGCTAGCTCTGCTGAATCTTCTGTCTGCATTGCTGCTCCGAGTCTAGCCCTTACGAGTGCTCTTACATCATCTGTTTTTAATTGACCCTGAGTTCCTTGCTCTTGCTCTTCATCTGACCCTAATACTACTTGCTGTTTTTCTGCCGGTGAGGGAGGGGGGGCTACTGCTGATTGTGGTGATAATGGTTCGTGCAGTATAACAGGCAATACCTCCGTATGGAGCTCTTGTATCAAGCCAACATCAGGCGGATGAGTCGACAACGTCCTCAGAATCTCCTGAAAATCAGACAAATCTTGAAAGCCTAAGCGCTGACTCACATCAACATATGAACTACTTATCTGAGGATGTAATGCTTCTTCTTGTTGGCTCAATACGCAGGAAAGATTTTGAAATGTTTGTTCAAAGTCATGCAATGCCTGAACTTGTTCGGTATGCTGTGCATATATAGTAGCATGGTCCTGACCTGAATCATCTTCTTCCAGAGCTTGATTCACTGCAGCACTGATAGTCCGCAGTTCTTGTCTGAAAGAGCCCTGCGCTTTTGGGTCTAAGCGCCCATCAAGCTCTACGAGAGCTGGCTTAAGATCCTGAGAATTGGTGGCTTGTAGCATTACTGGTAGCTGAGCAATTATATCAGTTAGGCTCCCTTGGCTTAATGCGCTTGTATTTTGATCCATATCCGGCTTGGCTTGCCCCGCCTTTTGCTTCACCCACTCATCTAGTGTTTCTGTTGGCTGATTTTTTGCAGAAGAGCCAAACCTTTTTTTGACTTTCTTTTTAAATCTTGCAAAAGGCCTTTCCCGTAATTTTGGTTGAGGGTTTTTTGCCATTGCTGCTTTTCCATCTGCTGGCTCTGCTTCTGGCTCTGCTTCTGGCTCTGCTTCTGGCTCTGCTTCTGACTGTGCTGCTGCTCTTTGAGCTTTTGCTAATTCAGCCTGAGTTGCTTTTTGCACTCCTACTACTGTTGTTGGCATATCTTGTTCTCCGTTTTCTGATGGCCGCCAATAATCACTCCAACTACGAGCGGCCCAATTAGCCCACGACTCATCCTCTGGATCTGGCTCTGGCTCTGGCTCTGGCTCTGGCTCTGGCTCTGGCTCTGGCTCTGACTCTGACTCTGGCTCTGGCTCTGGCTCTGACTCTGACTCTGACTCTGACTCTGACTCTGGCTCTGACTCTGACTCTGGCTCTGGCTCTGACTTAATAACGGCAAAAACAGACGCATCATCATCTGCAGACGCATAGTTGGAATCGCCACTATCTGAGCTATATCCATCGATTTGTACACCACCACCCCCAGTATTCGTTTCATCATTTGGCATTTTCTTTTAAATCCTATTCAAAACTCAACCGATCTTTTAACACAAATGTAAGACATTGTCCATTAATTTGATCAGAATAAAACAAGCGCCCACCCCAAGAACAACATAACACACTGAATAACAAAATAATTTTAAAACACCCTCCAATTAAAAATGTCAAGGAGATTTAATCTGCAGTGGCTCAACATCTAGAAGCTCATCTAGAGGCTCATCTGGTAACCGCTCTACATCCCTCAGCCTCACTGGCGCGCACTTACATAAATTTACCCTGTCCTCTGGACATGAAACATGATCTAAATCACGATAAGAAGTGCGTGTTTGTGTATCAACACACTTCGCATCTTTCAAACCGCGCCATTCACACACAGCTTGAGAAACAGCGCTTTGAAGCATTAACACGCCAACGTAAATCAAAAGACACTGTATGACCACACAAGCACCCATCACACTGTGCAATTGAAGCAATGAGGTGATTTCAGGCATATGAGGCACAATAAGCCACCATAAACCTGGCACATAATAGACCACCCAAGGCAACCAAGCACCCATATACCAAGATCCTATGATCAGCACAGCAGCACAGATACACTTCAACTTCACATTAAACTTTCGAAGCACAAATGTAGACTGCGTAGTAGCTGATATAGCATCGCCAGAATTTTGATATCTTTGATCCGCAAGAACGGCTTTCGACCTCTTATCATCCAATAAAACACAAGCAACACCATCATCCGAATCAGAGGTCCTCCTTGGAGAAAAGTTTAACTCCTCATCGAACCTATCTCCAAGAAATGGTAATGCGTTTTGATCGCAGTTAGCCAATTGAGGGACATGTATTATCCAAAGCTGACGTGGTTTTCTTAATGGAGTTACGACAGGCATCTTAGAATCCTAATCAAACAAGCTAAAAGCTGCTATGAGCCCCTTTTACAAGCCTGACATACTGTGCAATCAAATCAGCAGTCTAAAGTTTCAGTCAACCGAAAGACCGCCGCTCTAAAAAAGATTAGAGATTTAATCATGCCAAAAATAGCGCCAATCACAGCACAGCCTGTGTCACGAAACATTTAACCCAATGCATAAAAAAGAGATTCCCCCACGTGCACACCTTGACCTAAAACCGACGCCATTTCAGAGGCCATGGTTTTAACCAACGCAAAGCTCATATTTGAATACTGAGCCCCCCATTGATCAGTGATGCTTTCATCTAAAAACCATCCCGCTTCAGGTGGAAATACGATCATTAAAACCATTATCCCCATCAACAAGGCTAAACTTAACAATCGAACATGCCGACCATTGATACCTGATAACCAAACCATCCAAGGCAAAGGCTCTGCTGGCAAATGTGGTAACACCTCTGTTTGAATCAGTGTTTGTGCTTTAACAGGCAACCCCTGAGATAAACGCGCTACACGTTCGATCACCTGATCAGGAATATGCATGCCAGGAAAACCTGCCTCTGCCGCCCTTAAACAACTGTGGACATACATCCTCACTTCATTTTGATCAAGTGGCAAAATAGGCATGGGTCGAACACGCACACATTCCATCCCTTGATTGACCAAAGATTCAATGCGCTCAACAAGTGCGCTGGTCCCAAACATGACAACAGCAAGGCATATACGCTGCCGCTGTACTGAAACTAAATTAATCAAAGCGGCAATTGCGGGTAAAGGCAACACATCACCACGATCAACCAACAAGGTTAATTGCTTATTTTTAGCCTGCATATGTTCCAACAAGACCCTCAGTCGCTGCTCTGAACTGACCTGCTCTTTTGGAACAGACAGCCCTGCCGACAAGGCAACATGCTTAATTAAATTAGCAACAGTTGTGCCCGATGCCCCCGTTAAAATTGCAATCGATCCGCTGGCACTGCGACGTAAATGGCCCGCTAATGCTGTCTTCCCAGAACCTTTAGGCCCTATAATTACGGGCAATACTTGCTCCATCGACTGCATCTGATTCAATTGTAAAATTAAACGACGAATGCTAGGCAATAAACAATAACGCTTGGGCGACAGTGTCGACCAATCCACATTGCTGTGCTTTGAATCAACAACACATGACTGCAAAGATTCTGAAAGCGTGACAGCAGAATCCTCTCCACGTAAAGCCCATAACCTAGACTGCGCTGTGCCTGCACTGGCTTGATCTACATCCCTAAAATTCTTAACCCAAGCAAACACAAACCCTCCAAAATCTGGAATCTCTTGAGTATAACGCACTTACCTCCATCACTTAATTATAACCCCCTCTTATAAAGACACTCAGAAACACCTTCTGTCGTCTTGAAATAATGGGCATGATCCTCTACTCAAAGGCCTTTAGATCAAAAAATAGCAAATCGCTTACAAAATAAATCTTATAAAACCTGCATGAGAGCCACTTCAAAACAGCGCCCTTCTAGGCAGTTTGCTCACTCAATCAATCTTAACACACCTATAAAGCACCACGATTACAATAAAGATTTTAACTGAACCTGCTGACCAGCGAAACAACATCCCCGTGCAAGAACGCAGACCCCTTAAATTTTCCTACCCCAAATGTACTAACTCATGAACATGATGACACACATCTCTGACTCAATGATCTGAACCTACGCGCTATCAACCTGAAAAAACATTTGACCCTACAACGAATATTTTAAACAAAACACATGGCTCAAATGCTCGAACACACCTTCGAAAGCCGCTCGTTAACGCTCGCTTAAAGTTTCAACAGGTGTCGCGCTCAACAACTGCTGTAAGAGTTGATCTAACTGAGATTGATCTTCAAAGCCAATACGTAATTGCCCAGCCCCTGATGATTGCGCATGAACCTGAATTGAAGTTTTCAGCCAAGCAGATACGCGCTCAAGCGCTTTAGCATCATACGCTGAAGGCACGGGTGAAGTTTTCTCAGCAGGCTTCGATGTTCGCTTCACCAAACGCTCGGTCGCTCTCACAGATAAATCACCCCGCAACACCTGCTGCGTAACCTGAGCTTGGTCTGTTTTTGATAAACTCAACAGGGCCCTCGCATGCCCCATGGTAAGCGTCTCAGCAACCAAAGCATCTCTCACAACAGAATCTGCCTCTAATATTCTTAAGGTGTTTGAAATGCTCGCTCGAGATTTTCCAACCACTTTTGCCAATGACTGATGCGTCAATCCAAATTGACCAATTAAACGTTGAAATGCTGTGGCTTCATCGACAACATTCAATGCCTCTCGTTGAATATTTTCAATCAGAGCAACTGCCGCAGCTTCTTCATCTGTCATAGGACGCACCAAGACAGGGATCAGCTGCAAATTCGCTAATTTAGCAGCACGCCAACGACGTTCTCCAGCAATAATTTCATATTCGGTGCTCCCTGCAGCACGCACCAATATCGGCTGAATAACCCCGTGCGACCGGATCGATTGTGCTAATTCAAGTAATTGCTCATCGTTAGAGCAACTACGTGGCTGATAGACACCCGGCACCAATCGTGTGATCGATACATGAAGCAAGCCTTCTCGATCAGCCTCCAAAGGCGTACGGTCTGCAAGGTTAACTGATGTATTAATCCCTGCAATCAATTCATGTAAACCAAGGGCTTCAACACCTTTTCCAAGTCCGCGCTTTTTCTCAGCCATCTTGTGCCTCCATTTGACGAACCTGCCCCTGTCCAGTTGCTTGCTTTTGAATGAGTTCAGAGGCCAATGCTAAATAAGCTCGAGCACCTTGTGACGTCATATCATACTGCCTTGCAGGCCGCCCATGACTTGGCGCCTCAGCTAAACGCACATTACGCGGAATCACCGTATGATAAACGCTATGATCGAAATGCTTGAGCAACTGTTCAGATACTTCAAGCGTTAAACGATTTCGACCATCATACATTGTGCGTAATAGCCCTTCAATGACTAAGCGTGGGTTCGCGGTGCGTCGACAATGATGAATGGTTTTCAACAACCCGGCCAGTCCTTCTAATGCGTAATATTCACACTGAACAGGAATGAAAACAGAATCGGCTGCTACTAAGGCATTCATGGTCAATAGATTGATCGAAGGAGGACAATCAATCAAAATAAAATCATAACGGTCTATCACCTCGACCAATGTTTGCTCAAGCACACGTTCATGCGCTTCAACTGTCATCAATTTTGATTCAACATTCGCTAAAGTTTGATCGGCTGGTAACAGGCTAAAACCATAAGGCAAATGCACAACAGTCGATAAGATTGAGGCCTCTTTCAATAAAACTTCTCGAACAGAGGGTGAGGCCACTTGCACACCACACCCCATGGTGGCATTGCCCTGAGGATCAAGATCAATCAACAAGACTCTTCGATGCAAAGCAGCCAGCGATGCTGCTAAATTAACGGCCGTTGTTGTTTTGCCCACACCACCTTTTTGGTTAGTGATTGCAATGGTTTTAGTCATTCTAAAAGCTCTAATTCACACTTTTTTAATGAATCAAGATGACGCCCTTTCACCTCAATGATGACAATATGTCGCTTGGTGTCTTCCTCTCCAGGCAAAGTCACCTCATGAATGTCATAAGGTGGTTCAATCTCGTCTAACTCCGCATTCGGATACATCCCCTTCATGGCGATAATACGTCCAGTTGGCGCACATAATTGCTTAGAACTCGATAGCAAATTCGACAATGAAGAAAATGCCCTAGCAATAATGATGTCATAGGGAACTTTGGGTTGAAAGAGCTCAACACGTTGCTGTTCAATTTTTACATTTTTAACACCTAAATCTGAAACAACTTGACGCAAAAAACAAATCTTCTTGCCATTACTGTCTAACAAGCTCACCTGTAAATCAGGTCGAACAATGGCAATCGGGAGGCCCGGCAAACCTGCTCCTGTCCCAACATCCAAAACAGTTTTGCCTTTTGAAAAATAGGGCAAGACAGTCAAACTATCCACAATATGTCGCGTCACTAAAGAATCAATGCTTCGCACTGCCGTCAAGTTATACGTGCGATTCCAACGATGCATTAATTGAATATAAGACAACAATTGATCAATCACACTATCTGACAAGATCAATCCCAACGCTTCACAACGATTAACCAGCACATCATAACAACGATCAAATATACGATTATCCATATTCGCCTCAATTCTTAATATATTGGA
>JAAZZZ010000044.1 GCA_014238985.1 Gammaproteobacteria bacterium | reverse complement strand
ATATCACTGATCTGTAGAATCTCATCATGTTTTTGCCTCATCATTGCCAGCTGCTCATATAAATCTTGAACAAGAATCCCCTCATCAGACAAACCTTTCTGGAGATGTTCTACAATGTGAATATATGCGTTTAGTCCTTGATTCAAACGCTTTAATTTCAAGCATAATATTGAATTTTTACAGCAACAACAGCGTATCATCCTACGCATCGATAGTGTGCGATGCGCTCGTTTTAAATCAAGAATCTGTTGCTTAAAGCTACGGAGTGATTGATCAATCGGGACCGCTAAGTGGATTAAATCTTCTATATAATGTGTCATAGATAGCATTTGAGATAAAATGGGCAAACATATTTTGACACAACGAGGATGCGCCTGTGCAATCAAGTGTTTAAGTTGTTTGAGATGATTGTATTGATCCCAATGAGACTTTGAATGCTCAAGCAACTTTAATCTATGTTGCCATGCAGTTCGGTCTTTTTTTAAATGTGTCAGTTTCTTCTGAGTCACAATTTCTCTCAAAGATTGCCATACTTTTGGGCTGTTTGTTAAATGTGCTTTATGTGTCAAAAGACGTATCCCTGTTGTTTTAAAAGTTTTTAATTCCAACCATCTTAAGTAGTATATACCGCTAATATGAAGAAACCCTTAACACGCCCCCATTATTCTTAAGTATATTTTACCCCCCTATTAAACCTCGCTTTTCTCATAAGATCTTTGATTTTTAAACTCAAAAACAGTAACATAACTGAAATTTCTTGGAACATGATCGATGGTTGAAATTTATCCAATTTTACAACATCCAGACCCCCGTTTATCTCAGCCAGCAGAGGTCGTTGAAACTGTAAATGATGCTGTTCGTACGATTGTCAAAAATATGTTTGCTACACATTATGCCCAAAACAATTGTGCTGCGCTCGCTGCCACACAGTTAGGCGTGCCTTTACGCATCACCGTCATTGATTTTTCAGAGAAAAAGGACGAGCCCTTATGTCTTATTAACCCAGAGATCATCGAGCGTTCAGATGAAATGCTCAACGAATTTGAAGGCTGTATGTCTGTAGGTGGACGCATTCATGAACGGGTTAAACGTCATCGTAATATTCGCGTAAACGCTTTAAATGAGCAAGGGGCATCTTTTGAACTAGACGCTTCTGATTTTTTATCTCGCTGCATTCAACACGAATTAGATCATTTAGACGGCATGCTCTTCATTGATCGCTTATCCCCTTTGAAACGAAAAATAGTGGACCGAAAATTTTCCAAACGCTTGAAAAAAGGTTAACTCGATCGATGCGCATTATTTTTATGGGAACACCTGAATTTGCATGTCCTTGTCTTGAAGCCCTCATCAAAAGTCATCACACCCTGCTGGCAGTTTATACACAACCGGACCGTCCTCGTGGACGCGGTCGCATCACCTCACCTTCTCCAGTCAAAACCTGCGCCCTTCAAGCTGGAATACCCGTACACCAACCGGCTCACTTAAAAGACCCTTCACACCTTGACCTCATGTCTCAAGCCGACCTGATTATTGTCATTGCTTATGGGCTCATTTTACCTGAATCGATACTTTCAGCATCAACATACGGTGCATTAAATGTGCATGCATCCTGTTTGCCGCGTTGGCGTGGTGCAGCACCCATTCAGCGCGCCATTCAAGCAGGCGATACAGAAACAGGTATCACGCTCATGCAAATGGATGCAGGCCTCGATACAGGCCCCTGCCTGAAAACCATTCGCTGTATTATTTCACCTCAAGATACCTCCAGCACGCTTAATACACGCTTAGCTCACTTAGCAACTCAACCATTATTAGACCTGTTGAATGACTTGAAGGCCTATCCACCTGAACCACAACCCGAGGAAGGTGTGCTGCACGCACCTAAGCTTAAAAAATCAGAAGCCTGCATTGATTGGTCACAGCCTGCTGATCTAATTGAACGTTGTATCCGCGCTTTTCAACCGTGGCCTATCTGCTATGGGACCTATCAAGGGCAACGTATTAAAATATGGACTGCACACACGCAACCTAAAACATCAAACGCTCTACCCGGAACGCTGATTCAAGTCGACAAAGAGGCTTTAATTGTCCAAACAGGCTCTGGCTGCTTAGCCTTGACAACATTGCAGCTTTCCGATAAAAAACCCTGTGCATGGCCTGCTTTGCATGCAGGATATCCTGATCTATTTGTTGAAAACACTGCTTGGGATATGCTGTCTAATACAGAGATACGCACATGATCTGGAAAATTATCCATCTCATCGCAATGGTCACCTGGTTCAGTGGACTTTTTTATCTGCCGCGCCTGTTTGTGTATCATGCTGATTCAAAAGACATACTGAGCTTAGATCGCTTTAAAATCATGGAGCATAAACTCTATTATGGCATCACTTGGCCCAGCGCGGTGATGACAACCCTAGCAGGTATGGCGCTACTGCATGAAAATCCACTGCTTTTACATCAACCCTGGATACAGGTGAAGTTTGTATTGGTTTTAGGTTTATGGGCCTATCACCTCATGTGTGGACATTATCTACGTGCCTTTAAGCAGGATCGAGCGCCTTATACACATGTCTTTTATCGTTGGTTCAATGAAATCCCCGTGTTCTTCCTCGTGAGCATTATTATCTTGGCCATTCAAAAACCTTTATTATGGAGCATTCAACATGCTTTCTAAACGATTTGAACAGCGCATGCCTGCACTTCAAAATGAAGCGGCGCGTCGTTTATTCAACATCATAGAATCTAAATCAAGCAATCTGGCCCTTGCGCTGGATGCCCCTGATGCCCCTACATTACTCAACTGGGCGGAACAACTCAGCCCCATGGCTTGTATGCTAAAGATTCATGCGGACATGATTCCAGATTGGACACCCGACACAGCACACAGCCTGCGTGACTTGGCTGACCAACATCAGTGTTTATTATTTGAAGATCGAAAATTCGCAGACATCGGCAGCACCAATCGACGCCAATTCACTGAAAGCCCACTCAACATTCATCAATGGGCCGATATTGTATCTGTACATGTTTTAGCGGGCCTTGAGTCAGTTCAAGCCCTTGCAGAAGTCTTAACAGATCAACAGGGCCTGTTATTACTGTCTGATATGAGTTGTGCAGGTCACCTGATGAATACAGACTATCAAACAGCATGCCGCCACATGGCTCAAACCTGCACAGCACAGGTCATGGGCTTGATCAGCCAACGAGGCTGGCCTGAAGCCCCAGAATTTTTAACCTGCACCCCAGGTGTTCACCTGAACGCTCAACCAGGCGACTGGGGGCAGCGCTACCGTACGCCAGAACACGCCATACTCACAGACCGGTGTGATGTGATCATCGTAGGCAATGGGATCACTTCAGACCCTCAGCCTAAAGAAGCGGCGCGCCGCTTTCAAGAAGCGGCATGGCAAGCTTGGGCTGCTCATGACTGAGACACATATTGGCCAAAATACATAACAGATAATACCCTAGTGCACACACACTATCATCATGTTGATATCAGCATATCAACATCGAGGCCAAATTCTGTCACACAAAATCCTTTGCATGAAGGCCACACTGCCATGCCAACCCGCTCATTTGATCTGATTTGATTCACCTTCGATTTCATTCAATACTATGCTAAAGTGTTTTTATTTTGTAAGGAGTTAAGTCATGTTAAAGTACGCCGTTTCTGTTTGTATAGTCATCTCTACACTGCTCACTTTATCTGCATGTGACAGTGGTCCGTGGCAAGCCGGTTGGAATCAATTCATCGGTTCAGAACAAAGTGGATTGGATAATATTCAACAAACAGGTACACAGCGCACACAAGACAGCGCTTTTCAAGCTGGCTCAGGGCTTTAAATGCCACTTAAATTAGCTGCTATTGGTGCATTAGGCCATATGCTCAGTCCTGCTGCACGTCATTTAACTGAAGCTGATCCAACACCAGCACATGTCTGCACTGTGCTGGACAGGGGCACATCCGGTCGCCTGAAAGAAACACGGCGAGAAGCTTGGAAAAATCAAGGCGCAACCTGTGTTGACTCAATCAAAGCACTGCTTGCGCCTGATGACCTGGATGGTTTAATTATCTGTGCTGGTAAAAATGGAGATGATATCCCTCTAATTGAAGCAGCGCTGCCCATTTTGTCTCAAAAAGGGGCTTTTCTCTTACATTGTTCCACCATCAGCCCACGATGCGTACAACACGCACATGCACTCTGTACAGCGCACAAAATTGAATACGTGAATTGGCCCTTAACAGGCGGACCTAAAGGGGCCGAAACAGCACAAATGCTCATCTTAGCCAGCGGAAACCCTAAACTGTATGAACGCTTGCTGCCCCTTTTGAACTGTTTGGGACAACCTAAATATTTTGGTGATCAGTTAGAACAAGCCGCACAGATCAAACTGGTTGGACATACCTTGGTCTTTTCAAATTTATTAGGTTTATGCACTGCAACAACCTGTTACACACACCTCAATCAGGGGCCACTGATCAGCCCAGAAGCCACTGAGTTCTTCGATTTTCTAAATCAAGGTGCCGGCGGCTCTCGTCAATGGAACGTGGCCCTGCGTCCTGGGCTAGCAGCTGATCATTGGGATACTGGCTTTATGGTCAACCATGCCCTCATAGATGCCCTATATACCGCTCAAATGCTCATTGATTTTAAGGTTTCGCTGTTTAACCTACTGCCGATTCTCCTCACTGCATCGAGCTTGGCTTTACTCGTTAAAACCTGGGGAGACCGCTGGGGCACGCATCAATTGGTACAGCTGTTTCAACAACTAGATACTACTCAGCTCAATGTCTGGCTAGAAGACACCATAGACTTCAAAGATCCAGAACGCTCGCTACTCAACATTTTGGCAACACTGCCTCAAGCGCTTCAAGAGACGTGTCGATTGGATGGATGAATCATCGTAGCTAAGACTGTATTGTATGATGCGCATGACTCAGTGGGGAACAACAGGCAACGCCTTAAAGGTTAGCAGAATCGCACGCCGCTCTTGCTCCAGATCTTAAATCATCTGCACTATTTGTTGTATTTTTAAACACAGCAGCTGATTTCCCCTTAGTCTGAAATATAGCAGCAGCTTGTTCAAACTGATTCGTTCTTACCCGGTGCATTTTGCTCAAGGTGATTTTCACTTTAATGAAGTAAAAAAATAATATAGGAATGAATAAAACTGTCGATATAGCTGCAGCATAACCCACAACTGGCAATGTGGCATTCAAAACAGCCATAGCGTGGTTGGATAGGCCCAACGCAGGGCAAAGCGGCATGCCAGCCAATAAACCTACGTATAAACTAAAAACAACCACACTTAATCGAAACAACATAGCGTTGATCACACTGTCGCCTCTGCCCGTCCCCGATGAACCTCTCAATAGCCCATCAAACGCTACACTCACAGGCACCAAACATATCAATGCTTTTTCGATTACAGGCAATAGTCCCATGACTATTTTAAACATTGGATAATGCGATGCCAACAATGGAATCAGCCCCATGCCCTGAGTCCACAAAAATATGGGTACTCATACGAATATGCCCACAGCAGCTACAGAGCACCACGGAGACTGATAAAAAAGATCGTTCAACTCTCCTGTGGCCACAAGGCGTCTTGCTGCACTTGATAGATCTTCTGCACCTATTTTTTGTGTTTTTAGTATTTTTCCTCCGTATAAAATCACTATAAAACCAAGCGCAGCAAAGGCATATACAATGAACATATTTAAAACAAAGAGGCCCCTGAGCCTGACCCTTGCAGTGGCAATGAAATCCCCCCAAAAACCAGACCTAATACGACTCATGAAAACACAACACTTCGAAGAACGCTCCTCTTAAGCGCGGACTTCTTTGGGCTGGAGTCTTTTATTTGTAATCACCTCTGATTTAACTTTGTTAAATAATAAAAAGTTATTTTTATAAAGGATAATTTTTCTTGTCTTGTGACAGTGCAGATAAACGGTCCAAACCCACTGCAACACCACAACAATCAGGCATTGCCTCCAAAGACTTTAAAAAAGCTTCATCGATGGGCCAAATGGGCAGCCCTTGTGCTTGACGCATCGTTTGATCTTTCTGAAAACGTGCCCGTTGCTCTACAGGATCAGCCAATTCATCAAAACCATTGGCCACTTCCACGCCATGCACATAATATTCAAAACGCCTCGCTACTTCACGACCTTCTTCTGATTCGATCCGCGCCAATGCCGCGTGTGTGATCGGATAATCAAATAAACAACACACCGGAAAATCTTTGAGTTTGGGCTCCACTTCGCTGACCATGACAAAATCAAACCAAGTGGCTAAATCATCACCGCAAGATGTATCAGGCCATCGTTTTTTGGCATGTTCAACTGCATCGCTGGACCAAGGAGACCATGCAGCATACTGCTGACACGCAGCCTCAACACTCATTCGATGAACAGAGCTCAATCCAAATACTGTCTCTAATAATGCTGAAACTTCTGTCTCTAAATCAAATAATGTAACGCCCTCTCGATACCATTCTAACAAACTAAATTCTGGCCGATGCCAACGCCCCACCTCTTCATCACGGAATACCTGACAGATTTGAAAAATATCACCACTGCCCTCTGCCAACAGGCGTTTCATCTCAAATTCTGGAGAGGTGTGTAAAAACCAGCGTTCTCCTGAACTATTTGTGCCTGAAAATGGCGTTAAATGAATGTCTGTACCCGTGGCCTTCAGCTGATGCGGCGTCACCACTT
>JAAZZZ010000043.1 GCA_014238985.1 Gammaproteobacteria bacterium | reverse complement strand
CATTGCAGCATGTGTCACACCCCCCTTAACTTGCTGGGCGCACCTAAACGAAGTTTGATGTTCACAGGCGGCCATGTTGATGGCTATTACGCGCCCAATCTAACAGATACTCTGCTAAAATCGGTGACAGTGAATCAATTGACACGTGTTTTCTACCATGACGAATTACCCGGTGGCGGTAAAGTTCAAGGCCCCATGGCGCAAGTCAATCATGATAGTCTAGTCTACTTAAAACCTGATGATATCCGCTCAATTTCAATTTATATCAAGAGCCTCAAGGACCCTCGCGGCCCGATGGCTGCAAAGGCCGGCACCTCCAAAGCTCAACAAACCTACACCCAATATTGTGGCGCCTGCCATGATTCAGGCGCAGCTGGCGCACCTAAGCTCAGTGACAATATGGCTTGGGCTGAACGCCTCAAACAAGGCAAGAAAACCCTCTATGCCAATGCCATCAAGGGTTATAATGCCATGCCTGCAAAAGGCAATTGCCTCAGCTGTACTGACCAAGATATTGAGCAAACTGTAGACTATATTCTTAAACACGCAGCCACAGCTTCAGGTGTTAAAATTCATCAAATACCCGTACGCGCTACACCTCAACTGTCTTGGGAGACAGGCCAACGTATTTACGACAAACATTGCAGCACATGTCACAATGGACAATTGCTCAATGCACCTCAACAAGGTGATGTCGCTGTGTGGGAAAAACTGATCAAAAAAGGCGTTGAAACCCTCTTCACACATACATTAAAGGGCTATCGTGCTATGCCTGCAAAAGGCGGTTGTGTGACCTGCAGCCCGCTTGAGGTGATCGCATCTGTTAAATACCTGCTACAAACCAGTCTGCCTCAGTCAAACTTTAGTTTATGGTAAAGGGTCATGAAAATGAGATTTAAAGATCACAATTGGACATTCCTGCTGATGGCTATGACAGCGCTGTATCATCCTCACATACAGGCTGCCAGCCGATTCAATATGCCAGAAGGCGTGACCCCGATCAGTCACTCCATCTATGGATTGCATATGCTGATTTTCTATATCTGCGTCATGATCGCTGCCATTGTATTTGGCGCCATGGGCTATATTTTTTATAAACATCGAAAGTCTCAAGGTGCAGTGGCAGCACAATTTCGTGACCATACCATCCTTGAAATTGTCTGGACCATCATTCCAACTTTGATCCTCATTGGCATGGCCATTCCAGCAACAAAAGTGCTGATTAACATGCATGACATGAAAAAAACAGATATCAATATTAAAATCACCGGCATGCAATGGCGTTGGAAATATGAATACTTAGATGAAGGCATCTCATTTCTCAGCAACCTGTCCACCCCTCAAAGACAACTCGATGGCTATGAACCCAAAGGTAAATGGTATTTACGTGAAGTGGATCATCCACTGGTCATCCCCATTCATAAAAAGGTTCGATTTTTAGTCACATCTTCTGATGTGATGCATTCTTGGTGGGTGCCTGATTTTGGCGTCAAACGTGATGCAGTGCCTGGGCTCATCACCACAGCTTGGGCGAAAGTTGAACGGCCCGGCATCTACCGTGGCAACTGCACCGAATTGTGCGGCATGCACCACGGTTATATGCCGATTGTGGTCTATGCTGTAACAGATCAGGATTATCATAAATGGTTGGAATATCAAAAAACGCAGCATCCATTACCTGAATCAATTTTAAAAGACATGGTTCAGCATTCTATTCAGCAAAAATATACGGCTCGCATTAAAACATCTAAATCCACTGCTTCAATCTCTAAAGCACGCACAGTCCCTTCACAAAAGATACAGCTCATGACCCAAGGCAAACAAATCTACCCTCAACATTGTGCAGTCTGCCATAAAGCCAGCGGGAAAGGCATGCCCCCCGCTTTCAAGGCACTCAAAGGCAGCGCCATTGTCACAGGCCCCAAAAACACCACCATTCGCACCGTACTCAATGGTGTAAAAGGCTCTGCAATGCAGGCATTTAGTACGGTTCTGAGCACTGATCAACTGGCGGCTGTCATCACCTATATTCGTCAATCTTGGGGCAATGATGATCAGAAAAAATACGGTCGCACAGCGGGCGGTCTGATTACAGCCCATGATGTCAAACGTCACCATCAAGCTTAAGGAGCACTGATGTCACATGAACATCCTTCACCCAACGGCATTTTAGGCCACATTCAACGCTGGGTTTTTACAACAAATCATAAAGACATCGGCACATTATATCTGATTTTTGGCTTTAGCATGTTTTTCATTGCAGGCTTTATGTCGCTCATGATTCGCGCACAACTGGTGCAACCTGGCATGCAGCTACTGGACCCTGCAACCTATAATGTGGTCATCACCATGCATGGACTGACCATGATTTTTGGTGCGCTCATGCCTATCTTAGCCGGGTTTGCCAATTGGCAAATTCCTTTGGCCATTGGTGCACCGGATATGGCTTTTCCTCGCTTAAATAATTGGAGTTTTTGGTTATTACCGTTTGCTTTCACCATTGCCATGTCAACCTTATTTGTCGAAGGTGGTGGACCTAATGCAGGCTGGACGCTCTATGCGCCTTTATCTACAAACTATGGGCCGCCTAGCATGGATTATTTGATCGTCTCAATTCATATGCTGGGCATTTCATCTATTTTAGCCGCCATCAATATCATTGCGACTTTATTGAACTGTAGAACCCCGGGTATGTCTTTAATGAAGATGCCCATTTTTGCCTGGAGCTGGATGGTGACAGCCTTTTTGCTCATTGCGGTGATGCCTGTTTTGGCAGGCACAGTCACCATGATGCTGACAGACCGCCACTTTGGTACCAGCTTTTTCAATGTTGCTGGGGGTGGGGACCCTCTCCTTTTTCAGCATTTATTTTGGTTTTTTGGACATCCGGAAGTCTATATTTTGATTTTGCCGGCCTTTGGCATTATTTCTGAAATCGTCCCCACATTCAGTCGAAAACCCCTCTTTGGCCGAACCAGTATGATTTATGCCATCATTTGTATTGCTGTGTTGTCTTTTGTTGTCTGGGCACACCATATGTTCACGGCCGGCATGTTACTGAGCACCATGATCTTTTTCATGTACACCACCATGCTGGTCTCTGTACCCACCGGCATCAAGGTGTTTAATTGGGTGGCCACGATGTACAAAGGCGCACTCACCTTTGAAACACCCATGCTATTCGCCATTGGTTTTATTTCTATGTTCACTTTAGGTGGCCTCACAGGCTTAATGCTGGCCATTGCCCCAGCTGATTTCCAATATCAGGATACTTATTTCGTGGTTGGACATTTTCACTATGCCTTAGTGGCAGGCACCTTGCTCTCAATGTTTGCAGGCATCTATTATTGGGTGCCTAAATGGACCGGATATTATTATTCTGAACGCTTGGGCAAGCTGCATTTTTGGTTGTCTCTTATCTCAGTCAACATCACATTCATGCCCATGCATTTTCTAGGCTTAGCCGGCATGCCGCGTCGTATTCCAGACTACGGCTTACAGTTTGCTGATTTTAATGCTTGGTGTACATTGGGCGCATTTATGTTTGGTTTTGCTCAACTCATTTTTGCCTATAACATGATTCAAACCATGCGTGGCAAAGGTCAAAAAGCCTCTGGGCAGGTATGGGAAGCGGCTCAAGGGCTTGAGTGGTCTGTAGAATCTCCAGCCCCTTACCATACTTTCACCACACCGCCCCAAATAAAATCGGAGACTTAAAACATGAAAACAGCCTCCTCCACACCCTCTGGACACATCCCGTTCTTTGTCACCCTTGCACTGGTGGCGGTAGCGGTGGGTGGTATTGGATCGCTTCACGGGCAAACGGGTGGCATGTGGCTGTTTGGAGCAGGATTGATCAGTTTGGTGTGTTTATGTCTATGTTGGGCACATCAAAGCCGAGCCTTGTTTGCCTCACACCCTCGATTGGCTTATGCCGGATTGGCCCTTTTTCTCTTAGCACTCGTGATGTTTCTCTTCAGTGGCATTTTAGAACGTGGCTATGATGTAGCAACACGCAATTTTGGTGTGAACGGCAAAATTGATGACCATATCAATCTGCCTGTTGCCGATCAATCGACTTTAGCTGCATCACACCCTGTATCCATTCAAACAGTATTACATCTTGGCAAAGTGCCGATCACCCTTGTCAAAGCCCCTCAAATTTTAAATGTACGGCCTGGACAAAATTTTGATCTCAGCTTCTCTGTTAAAAATCGACACACAGTGCCTATTAAATTCCGTGTACTGGTGAGTGTTGTGCCAGCAACATCTGCCACCGCCATCAAAGCGCGCCAAATGCGCTATCCCATGAGCACTGTCTTGGGTCATACAACCCGCACCATCACCCTGCCATTACATTTAACGCAAGAAATTCCAAAGCACACACCCTCACTGATCATTGGTCTGGCTCTATTTCAAATACCTTAAGGACGTACCATGCCTCGAACCACTTACGTTGTTCCGCCCACTTACCTACCCCTCATCGGGTGTGCTGCGCTTTTTTGCCTGGCCATTGGGTTTGTCAGTTGGTTGCACCAGCTGCACTATGGGCCTTATCTTGCCATCACTGGATTTGGATTATTATTGCTGATGATGTTTGACTGGTTTCGCACTGTGATTCACGAAGTGCGCGCCTATCAATTAGACGATGATCCCGTGATTGATCATAGCTATCGTTGGAGCATGGGATGGTTTATCTTCTCAGAGGTGATGTTTTTCTCTGTGTTTTTCGGCACCTTATTTTTCATCCGTGTATTTATTTTGCCTTATCTCAGCGGCGCTATTCCAGAAGGCACCATGACCCACTTTATTCTCTGGCCTGATTTCAAAAACATTTGGCCCTTGCTGAAAACTCCAGATCCTCAAGCCATTGCAGGCCCCAAAGCTGCCATGGAGGCTTGGGGCATTCCCGCATTCAATACCTTAGTTTTACTCACATCAGGCGTGACCATCACCATCGCACACTGGGGCATCTTCAAAAAGAAAATAAAGCAAGCAGTGCTCTTTCAAACCCTGACCATTCTATTGGGCATCCTCTTTTTGTACTTACAAGTCCAGGAATATGCTGAAGCTTATCATCATCTAGGCCTCACCTTAGGCGCAGGCGCCTACGGCAATACCTTTTTCATGCTGACCGGATTTCACGGGTTTCACGTCACATTAGGCACCCTGATGTTGATGGTTATTTTATACCGCATGCTTAAAGGTCACTTTACACCCAAACCATTTTGCATTTGAAGCCGTTGCTTGGTATTGGCACTTTGTCGATGTGGTCTGGTTAGGCCTGTTTATTTTTGTATATTGGTTATAACGGATTGTCTTCATTGCACGGACATGCATACACCTTTGATCTAAAAAAGGAGGCCTTGCATGCCTGACGCACTGCACTTGGTGTATTTATTCTCTTCAATAGATTTTATGTGTATAGACAGCTGCAAGCCAATAATTGAAAAGGCCATGCGGAGCGCATGTGAAAATCTTAATTTAAATGTGAAAAACATCTGCGCAACTTTAGACACCCATAGATGCCACCTTCACTTACAGGGCGAGAAAATCGAGAGCGCTTGCATAGATAAACTGAAAGACAACATCGCCACAGCATTAAAGCATATAGAAAAACCCGGAACACTCGAATACATGACACTTCAATCCAAGGGAGACTGCGAATATTTACACTGCACAATCAGCCCCCTTGGTGAAAACGTCCTTTGTCTAAAAACACCTGAAGAGATATTTAACAGGCTCAAAACTGAATGGAATCAACAAAACTGTGGCATTGAGGTCTTGAGCTTTACATCACCTTCAGGGCCCGATCAAAAAATCTATGAGTTGCAGTATCGCAATCCATCCAATCACCCAACATCCTTAATATGGAATCAACTTCAAAAGACAGTTAAGGATATAAACATCACACTTGAACCTGCTTCTAAATCTCAAAAACCATCATACTTTTCATCAACTTTTTGGCATGCTGTTTTGGCTGGCCTCAGTACCATCGCGCTTTATTGTGCGCCTGGGCTGATAGGCACAAGTTTACTGGCACAGTGGAGCTTAGCTGGCTTCAGTGTGGTACTGGCATTCATCTCAGGGCGCAGCATCTTCGCCGCTGCTTCAACATGCATGAAGCATTTATCACCCTGGCTTTTGATGCTGGCACTGTCTACGATCTGTTTGATCGGGTTTTCACCCCCCGTATGGTTATCAACCCTCGCTTTTGCGGCTTTAATGATCAGCCCCTTGGCCATGATTGTGACAGCACAACGCCTTGGTGCAGATATGTATACAGCACAAGCCTTATCCATCACACTCGTATTGTCTAGCGCTATACTGGGACTGGCTTTTCCAAGTGCTGGCTTTATGATCCATTTACACCACCCATTGATGATCATTGCCATTTTAAGCGCCAATCAGTGGTTTAAAGCATGTATCGTCAGCCGTGTATCAAATGATCAACCCATAACCTCGAAGAAGCTTAACCCCATTGAACAAGGCTTCTGGAACAAGCCCCTTGACGTCACACGCGTGGGTAAACTTGTGACTCAATCTGATGCACACATCTCCTTAAAGGATTTAAAAGAGCCTAACATTTCACCCCTCGATACTGAAAATAATCATAAATCAATCGCTGACAATCCTTTAAAAAAATATGATGTTTTCACATGGTTCAATGTCTACACGTGTAAAATGGTCTAATCTAGCAAATCTAGAATTTCTCATACCATCAATTCCACAACAAGAACA
>JAAZZZ010000042.1:5979-6808 GCA_014238985.1 Gammaproteobacteria bacterium | reverse complement strand
GACAGGTTGAGCAGCTATATTCATTAAGCTCACAAAACCTGTATCTGATCCAGCAACATGTTCGGCCAGTGCCATGGTTGCATCATTGCCTGAAGCAACAATCACGCCTTGAATGAGGGTTTGAACAGGAATTTTTTCTCCAGCTCTAATGAACATTCTAGAGCCTTTTTCTTGCCAGGCATGTCGGCTGATCAAGACACGATCATTTAAGTGAATGAGTTTGTTTTGAAGCGCATTGGAAATGATATAGAGACTCATCAGTTTAGTAAGACTGGCAGGTTCAATCGATGTGTCAGCTGCTTTATGTGCTAAAACACGCCCGCTGTTGGCATCTATGAGTAAATAGGCTTGCGCTGATAATTGTGGAGGACTCGGGATAAGTGGTCCCATAGGGGTGATGTGTGGATCAGTTGCCCCCCAAGTTAAGGCCCACGGAAGGATAAAAGTGCAGAGGCACGTATGACGCCAGTATCTCATAAAAAGCTTCCTTGTACGGATGATCAGATCAACAGTGTAGGTCACCCAGAGTGTGTTTGCAATCTTGTGCCAGGGTGAGTTGCCTTTGATATTTTATTATTGAAAAGTTTTTATCCAGACCACATCCATGGAATATGATGATGATTTAATATTTTGAGTGTTGATTGAGCGGTATATTGCGTTGAATAAGGGCCTAAACGCACATGGTAAAGTTTATGATGGTAAGTAATTTTTGCGTCGAGATTTAACTGATTTTGGAGTGCAGTTTGAGCACGTTCTGCATGGGATAAATCTGAAAAAGCACCTGTTTGAAGCCATTGTTTGGTTTGAGTCGATGAGGCCAATACATCAA
>JAAZZZ010000042.1:0-5969 GCA_014238985.1 Gammaproteobacteria bacterium | reverse complement strand
AATGAGTAAAATAACGACAACTTAAATTTGGTGGAGGATTTGGTTTTTCCCAAATAATATTATTTAAAAATTTCATATCAAGTTTTTGAGCAGCAGCATAAGATAAATCAATGATTCTGTCGTTGACAAATGGTCCTCGATCGTTAATGCGAACCACAACAGATTGTTGTGTGTCTGTGCGCGTGACACGCACATAGCAGGGGAGGGGCAAAGTTTTATGTGCGCCTGTCATCGCAGTCATATCATAAATTTCATGATTTGATGTGAGTCGTCCATTGAACTTTGTGCCATACCATGAAGCAATGCCTGATTGATGAAAATGATCTGCAGATTTTTGAACAAAATAACGCTGACCCATGACGGAATAGCTGTCTGGATTACCATAAGCACTGATCGGTTCAATTTGAGGTTCAGCATCAGAAATTTGGGACACATTAAGATGGTAGTTAGGCGGCCCATCTTGTGAAGCATGACAGTGTGTGAGCACAACACACAACATGATAGCGATGGTGCGTTGCTTGACAGGCATCGTGTCCTCCAGCTGTAATGGTGGCATCATAACGCACACATTAGAATAGTCAAATATCTGAGGAGGGTGGTATGAGTGAATTGATTTGACGGTTCATTTCGAATAAAGCAACACCCACGCTGACTGAAAGATTGAGGCTTGGAAAATTGGGTTGTGTTGGAATACGAATCAAACCATCACAGCGCGTTTGGGTGAGTGTGCGCAGGCCTGTGGCTTCGTTTCCAAAGACCAGGGCAATGGGCCCTGAAAAGGACATGTCATGTAATGAGTGTTCAGCATGTTCTGAAAAACCCCAACACCAAATGCCCGATTTTTTTAAAAGGTTGAGCGTCTGAGCAATGTTGGTGACTTGAAAAATTGGAATGATGGAACATGCGCCGCATGCAACTTTGATGACTGTTTCGTTCACTGCACTGCTACGATGTTTTGGAATGACGATGGCGTGGCAGGCTGCGGCACACGCCGTACGAATGCACGCGCCAAGATTCCTTGGATCTTGAACCCCATCCAGCACCAATAACCTTAAATCTTCCCCCCATTGTTTAATCCATATATCTAAGGTATCTTGTGGTGATTGAATCGGTTGATGTAAGGCAATAATACCTTGATGATGCATGTTTGAAATTTTTTCAGCATATTCAGGTGGAATGATATGCGCTATTGGAATCTGATGCGCTTGAGCACATTGCATTAAATGGCGTAAGCGTGCATTGGGTGGGCTTTTCAAAATGATACATTGAGAAATGGTTGAAGGCGCATGTTTAAGCAGTTCTGTAACAGCGTGGATGCCAGCAGAGAGATGGTTGGTTATTTTCATGTTGAGCAAGCCTGTTTGACTGATTTGAGCAATAGTATCTATTTTTATTTGAAAAATAAAGGAAACCAGCTTAGTATTTGTTTTGAATCCTTGTGTCTGACATTTTACGTCAGGCACTCACATTATCATCCATAAGGAGTTCTGATATGTCTAAATCTGAAGAAATATTCTCACATTACGAAATTGTGTTTCTGGTTCATCCTGATCAATCTGAGCATGTTGACAGTATGATCGAACATTTAAAAAAATTGGTATTAGATGAAAAAGGTATGATTCATCGTGTTGAAGATTGGGGACGGCGACACTTATCCTACTCTATTTCAAATGTGTTCAAAGCACATTATATCCTTGTGAATATTGAATGTTCATACGCGACCCTTGAAGCTTTAGAAAATTGGTTTAAATTTAATGATGCTGTATTACGCAAATTAGTATTGCGGACCAAAGAAGCAGTGACCAACGTGTCTGTGATGGCCGAGGCCATTGCACGCGAGGAGAAAGGTGAGCGCCATAATAAACGGGGAGAATTTGAGGACAAAAAAGTTCAAGCTGTTGATTTTAAAGATTTGTATCGGTTAAAACGATATATTATGGAAAATGGGCGGATCATTCCAGCTCGATTGTCTGGTGCGAATGCGCGCTTACAGCGGAGTGTTGCACATTCAATTAAATTAGCACGGTATTTGTCATTGTTACCCTACTGTGATCGACATAAATAGCGGAGTGATGATGCAAGAAAGTTTGTTTAAGCGAGCCGAGTTTGTCAAACAGGTGAATCTAACTGCATTCATTGTATTGTTGTGTCGGTCCCTTGAAGGGGTGGTAAGTTTTGTCGGCATCACACATGTGGCGTTGATCTTTTTGGTGTCAATGTTAGGGTTTATCAGCTATATTTTGCTTTCATTTTCTGTTGTTTGGCATGGTATTCGTATTGCTTTGCCCGTGATGATTGCTGCATGTATCCCCAGTTTAATACAAGGCATGTTGACAGGGTCGTCCGTCATCATATGGGCACTGCCGGTGGGCGTTGTATTATCGATTACGATTTTAGCGGAATGTTTTCGATGTCAGAAGGCCTGGTCTTTAGGCATTGAATGTAACATCCTGTTTATTGTTTCAGTGATGTGTATTTTGCATGCTTTATTTCCTGATATTGCACAATGGTGGGCAGATACCATGAGGTTCGACCCAGCATTATTAGGCACCCTCACAGTTCAACAACGTGCAGAGATCTCTCAATTTTTTGAATTCTGGCCTAAAATTCAGACTGGATATATGGGCGGGACATGGATGTTATATTTGCCTATATTTGTAGTGTGGTTTTCTAAACGTTGGATCGATATTTTAGATGCATCAAGGTTAAAACACGTTGTGCGCGGTATCCGTATAGGGCGGATTTTAGCCGGAGTGGGGTTGATCTTGATGTTAATGGCTGTGTTAACATCTATGCCGATATTAATTGACTTAATGCCCATATGGTTCATGATATTTGCCCTGGTAGGCTTGAGTCTTGTTCACGACACTGTGGCAAGTATACCATCAAAAGCATTGATTTTGTGCTTGGTCTATACCGTGTGCTTATTGTTGCCTCAATGGGCGTTATCAATATTAATGTTGATGGGTTGTATCGATTGTATCGCAAATATTCGGCCTAAATTGATTAAACGGTTTTCAACTTAAATGTCAGGCCAGGTGATGTTAAGATAGATTTATTTATTCAAATAGATGGAGGTTAAATGATGCAAGTTATTTTAAAAGAAGATGTGATTAATTTAGGCACAGTGGGTGAGCTGGTGACTGTCAAAGCAGGTTATGCTAGAAATTATCTTTTGCCCAAAAATCAAGCTGTATTGGTGACGGAAGAAAATCTAAAAGAATTGGCTGAGCGTCGAGCTAAATTAGAAGTTGAAGCGCAAGCTGTGTTTGAAGCAGCTCAAGCAAAATCTCAAAAAATGGTTGATCTTTCTTTAAAGCTGACAGCACAAGCGCATGAAGATGGACAGTTATTTGGCTCAATTAATATTGCTGACATTCAGAAAGCTTTAGCAGATTTAGGTCATATAGTTGAAAAACGTGAATTACATATCGATCAAGGTGTTGTCCGTAGTTTGGGTGTTTATGAGGTCATTATACAATTACACAGTGATGTTAAATTTAAGATACCGCTTGAAGTGACTGCAGCTGATGTAAGCGATGTACCAGATCCAATACAACTCATGGAAGATGAAGACGATTTAGAACCTTCGTCTGAAACGACTTCTGAAGAATGATTCAGATATATTTGGCAGCAGTTTAAATGACAGTGGTTGAATCTGCATTAAAGTCAACAGTACGAAAGCCTCCGTATTCTTTGGAAGCGGAACGCGCTGTTCTGGGTGCACTGTTATTGGATCCAGAAGCGTGGGATAAAATTTCTGGACAGATCAACGAGTTAGATTTTCACCTTGAAGCGCATCGAAAAATTTTTATAGCCATTGAGCAATTAGCACAAAAAGATCAACCTTTTGATGTATTAACTGTTTCTGAACAATTAAAAAAGAAGCATCAGATCACAGAAATTGGTGGAGAAGCTGTTTTATTTGAACTCGCGAATACAACGCCGACAGCGGCACATATTACGGCTTATACAGACATTATTCGAGAACATTCACTGTTAAGACAATTATTATCTGCAGGGCATAGCATTTCAAATATGGCGTATCAATCTGGAGAATATTCAGCACGTGATCTTTTAGATCAGGCTGAAACAACAATTTTTAAAATTGCGGATATACGAGAAACAAACCAAGGCCCTACGCCTATTACACAGGTGCTGACACATGCCACTGAGCGTTTGGATGCGATGAGTCAGGCTAAAGATGGCGTGACAGGATTGTCGACTGGGTTCACTGATTTGGATCGTATGACTGCAGGTTTTCAAGAAGGTGATTTGATTGTCATTGCAGGGCGACCTTCTATGGGAAAAACGGCTTTTGCAATGAATATTGCTGAGCATGCAGCGATCGCAGGAGAAAAACCTATTCTGATCTTCAGTCTTGAGATGCCTGCAGAATCTTTGGCATTGAGGATGCTTTCTTCTTTAGGTCGAGTCAATCAACAGCGGATGCGTAGTGGTCGCTTGACAGATGATGATTGGCCTCGTGTGACGTCTGCAGTCAGTATGATGTCAGAAGCGAATATGTTTATTGATGATGCTGCAGGTTTAACACCTATGGAAATGCGTGCTAGAGCTCGACGTATTGCTAGACAACACGGTCAGATTGGTTTGATTGTCGTCGATTATTTACAGTTAATGCGCATCGGTGGAAAAGTTGAAAGTCGAACCATTGAAATTTCAGATATTTCTAGGTCGTTGAAAAGTCTTGCAAAAGAACTCAAAACACCGCTTATTGCAGTCTCTCAGTTAAATCGAAGTCTGGAGCAAAGACAAGATAAACGTCCGATTATGTCTGATTTGCGTGAATCTGGAGCCATTGAGCAAGATGCAGATTTAATTGGTTTTATTTATCGTGATGAAGTGTATCACGAACATAGTGAGGATAAAGGCATTGCTGAAGTGATTATTGGCAAACAACGAAACGGGCCCATCGGAAAATTACGGTTAACTTTTTTAGGTGAATACACTCGTTTTGAAAATTTCATCCCCCAATCTGTACTAGCCTAGAGTTATTTGACCATGAGAGAAGCGCTGATTTCAAAACAAGCTGTTTTACATAATGTGGCTTTAATTCGAAAAAAAACGGGTTTAAGAAAATTGTTGGCTTTCTTAAAAGCAGATGCTTATGGGCATGGATTGCCTTTAATTGCATCGATCGTTGATACCTGTGTGGATGGCATCGCTGTCTCATCTGTGAGCGAAGTTGAGGTGTTAAAATCTCAAGGTATTCAAACTAAGATTGTGTTGACCTCTGCAAGCATTACTGTCGAGCTTTGCGAGGAAATGGCACAGTGGGGTGTTGATTTAGTGCTCTATGATCTTGCCCATATTGAGTTGTTACAGCAAGCATGTTTGCCAGCTGATATATCAGTGTGGTTAAAGGTGAATACTGGTATGAATCGGTTGGGTGTGCCCCTGTCAGCTGTAGCAAAGGCGCTTCAAGCACTTAAAGCGATTGAACGGGTGTCATCTGTGGTATTGATGACACACTGCGCGACTGCCGATCAACCGATGCATGTGAATACACAGCAACAGTGTAAGCACTTTCAATCGCTTTCGTCATTACATGATGGTTTGATGTGTTTTGCAAATTCAGCGGGTATTTGGACACTTGAATCAATGTGGGCAGATTGGGTGCGTCCAGGAATCAGTTTGTATGGTGTTTCGCCGTTTTCAGATCAGCAAGGTTCAGCCCTCCAATTAAAACCTGTGATGACGATGCGGGCACAGGTGTTAGCCATACAGGCGCTAAAACCTGGAGACAGTGTCGGATATGGATGCCGATGGACAGCTCAGATGTCGACTCAGATTGCAGTGATTTGTTTGGGATATGCCGATGGCGTGCCTTGGAACATACCCGATGGTGCTTCAGTGATGATTCGGGGCCGATGCTATCCTTTGGTGGGGCGGGTGAGTACGGATTTGCTGAGTGTAGATATTGGCTGTAATGCGCCCGTTATCGTGGG
>JAAZZZ010000041.1 GCA_014238985.1 Gammaproteobacteria bacterium | reverse complement strand
TTATGACCTGGATTACTGATCTCTATTCCAATTGAATTTTTATTTAAATATTTAAAATATGGTTTTCTCATCTTTCTCATGCCATGTGCTGGAGGGGTGTCTCATGTACCGGACGTCTCCATGCAAGCGTGTGGACAGGACCTGTGTTTAAAGCTGATTTCAAACGTTTCAATGAAACCCAAACAGTTGATTTTACAACACCCTCATCGTTGGGCTGTAGATGTGCCATATGCGCATGTTCAGCAATTGTCTCGCTGGACTTCTGTATGTAAAATGCGTTCCTCATTGTGCCATAAAATTCGTGTTGGGCGACATGGTCGATGGATGCGTATTGTGGTACAAACGCATCGGCCTGTGAAGGCTGTGCTACAAGTCTTACACCCACAACTACACCGGTGGATATATCATTGGCGCATCATGTCTCAAACTGTTTTAAAATCAACCCATGCGATGAATGCTCGACGTACTATTTTAAAAAAACCAGTGCAGCAACATAGCCTATCAGCTCGAGCGATCAGAGTGCTCATTGATCCAGGTCATGGTGGTAAGGATCCTGGCGCTATTGGGCGGGGATATGTACGAGAAAAAACAGTTGTATTGGCGATTTCAAAACAATTATCTAAGCGATTAAATCAAAATAAATTATTTAAAGCCATGCTGACACGATCAGATGACCGTTATCTTACATTGAGACAGCGTTTACAGGCTGCGCGTCGTCATCGTGTAGATTGCTTTATTGCCATTCATGCAGATGCATTTTGGAATCGTCAAGCACATGGCGTTTCTGTGTATGCACTGTCAGAACGTGGTGCATCCAGTGAAGCTGCGCGTTGGCTAGCCCATCAAGAAAACACCTCTGAATTGATGGGCGGGGTGCGATTAGATCAAGCATCATCGTTGTTGAAAAAAGTGTTGATGAGCTTACAACAAAATGCAACTGTGTCGTCCAGTTTTGAGTTGGGGCAAGTCGTATTATCAAATTTAGGGCGTGTCGCGCCTTTACACCATCGTCGTGTTGAACAAGCCGCTTTTGTTGTGCTGAAATCACCTGATATTCTCTCATTGCTGATTGAAACAGGCTTTGTGTCTAATGCTAGAGAAGCCAAGCAACTTAAACGCCCAGCTTATCAGTATCAATTGGCGGGTGCGATTTATCATGGATTAATCAAATATTTTAGAAGATTTCCACCCAGTGGCACACGTGTAGCGTTAGAACAACAGGGGCGTTGGATCAAGGTGCACAAAGGTGACACACTGTATAAAATTGCTCAACGTCATCATATCAGTTTGGCGCAATTACGTTTAGCCAATCCAGATCTATCTGTTCAATTAAAGATTGGGCAGCGTCTTTTAATCGTTGATCAGTACATTTAATAGGGGCAAGGTATGTCATCCAGAATTAAAAAAAGAGCACGTATTCAACAATTACCACAATCTGTGTCGAATTGCTTGGCTGCGGGAGAGGTGGTGGGCCGTCCTGCTAATGTGTTTAAAGAATTATTTGAGAATGCCATAGATTCAGGAGCCACTCAAATTAAAATTAATGTGCGTCAAGGAGGTGCTGCTGCACTGATCATTGAAGACAATGGCGAAGGGATTGTTGAGGCAGATTTGAAATATGCACCGCTGCGTTATGCCACCAGTAAAATCAATCAAATTGAAGACTTGACGTGTTTAGGAACATTGGGGTTTCGAGGAGAAGCTTTAGCTTCAATTGCTGCAGTGTCTCGTTTACAGATTATCTCGCGTGTAAAGGGTGTTGACGATGCATATCAACTGTTGCGTACAGATGATGCGCAATGGCAGGTTAAACCTGCACATCGTCTTGTGGGCACGACCGTTGAGGTATTTGATTTATTTTATAATGTGCCCGCAAGGCGAAAATTTTTGCGTACAGACTCAACAGAATTAAAGCATATAGAACAGTCTTTCAAAAGTATGTCCTTATGCTGTTTAGACGTTGAATTGATTTTTCAAAATCAAGATAGAGTCAAGCATCAATGGGCAGCTGTAACGCCAGAAAAACCCCATGCTCGTTTGCAAGCTGTATTGGGCAAAGCATTTGCTGATCAAGCCATTGCGATTGAAGGCCAAGCACCAGGCTTGAGTGTGACAGGCTGGATCGCGCCACCCACCGTGTCACGCTCACAGCCAGATGCGCAGTATTTATTTGTTAATCAGAGATTGATTAAGGACAAATCTTTATCACATGCGATTAAGCGTGCCTATCAAGATTGCTTAATACACGGGCAACAGCCTATGTTTGTGTTGTATTTGACCGTGGATCCGGACACCATTGATGTGAATGTGCATCCCAACAAACAAGAGGTACGTTTTGAGTCTTTGCGGACGGTACATAATTTTATCTACCATGTGATACATCAAGCCATTGCACAACCGATTGCTGTACACACATTAGCAGAGCTTAAAACAGACGCATTTTCCCCATCAGCAGCCGTGATCAAGCAGCCTGTACAACAAGAGATTAAAACACATGTTTCTTTAGATAAGGCGCCAGCAGCTGTCGCAACAGTAGATGAACGATTGCCCCAAGAGACAAAAGCGTTTCAAGATTCAGATTCTATAGGGTCTCTCTTACCCGCACAATCTCATGCACCTAGAAGAGAGGCGCCTACGATCAACACACCGCCTTCAACAGCATTGCCACCCTTAGGCTATGCTTTGGGGCAGCTTCATGGTGTATATATCTTATCAGAAAATAAAGAAGGGTTAGTGTTGGTAGATATGCATGCAGCCCATGAGCGTGTGACATATGAACGTTTAAAAAAGGCTTATGCCAGCACAGGCATTGCAACACAAAAATTGTTATTGCCTGTACATGTGACTGTGACAGAATCCGAAGCAAATCTTGTAGAAGCGTCTACACAGGTTTTTTTACAATTGGGTTTAGATTTAATGTGTCAAGGCTCTGAACTGATCATTGTGCGTGCGGTGCCTGCTATCTTAAAAGGTACAGATGTACAAACATTGGTTCAAGCTGTTTTAGCAGAATGGAGTCTACATAAGACAATGG
The DNA here is from genome assembly GCA_014238985.1 of Gammaproteobacteria bacterium. GTDB lineage: Bacteria > Pseudomonadota > Gammaproteobacteria > Comchoanobacterales > Comchoanobacteraceae > UBA729. Next base: position 3,854 of record JAAZZZ010000041.1, on the reverse strand, counting down.
ACAGTATTGATACACGTATCAATTGTTTATTATCAACTTTAGCCTGTCATGGTGCAATACGTGCCAATAGGACGTTATCTTTAAGTGAGATGAATGCATTGTTACGTGATATTGAAGTCACTGAGCGTGCAGGACAGTGTAATCATGGCCGCCCAACAGTCATTAAAATGACTTTAAAATCTTTAGATGCTTTGTTTAAGCGAGGGCAGTAGTGCTTGAATAAGCACTTGATCACTGTTTCATCAATTGAATCGATCCTCTTTAATTCAATCATACTGAGCCGATATTGATCATTGCTTAAGTAGGCACTGTTGCATCTCTCGAGTTCTAAATAAACACCATATAAGCACGTTAAATATTTTAGGCGTATTCAGTGTTATGAGATATTGCGTCATCCATTTGTGAAAAAATAAAACCTTTATTATCAGTGCTTTAGATTTGTTTTGAGCATGCTTTCTCTTTTTTTATCTATACTGTTACATCATGATAAAATAGAGAGATATAATGTTAGAAAGCAGAGAGGGATTAGTTGAGAATTCTCTAAACGATCGAGGAGCTTCAGTATCGCAACAATGCGATCCATCCACAGCCGTCCAAGATTATTCAACATTATCTGCAACGGCTGTTGAGCATAAAGCAGAGTCAGATAGACATGCTGCACGAAGAGTGCTGATGCTTGCTGGTGGATTTATTCCATTTTCTGTGATCTCAACGCTTGTCGGGAGTCTTTATAATGTTTCGACAGCTTTGGCAGTGAGCTCTGGAGCAGGCACAGCTGCCGGTGTAACTGCAGGTGCAAAGGTTCTAGGAGGGGCATCTATCGCAGCAAGTCTAGGTTTTTTCTCAACAGCATCCATTGCTGTATCTGGAATTGTTCTAGGTCTTATTACATTCAATGCAATAGCAGGTAGAAGAGGCTTGAGTGGAATAGGGATGTTTAATAAGTTCTCGCGTCAAAACCGACTTGCAGCGGACGCATTTGATTTCAATAAGATAGATAATAAATTCTTGAAAGGGGCATATCGATGCGTGAATATTTTAGATGAACCCCTGATCAAAGCTAAAGAGCCAGATCAAAAAGGGTGGAGCTTTAATGCGCTCGTGAGTGTGGGTTCTGTTGCTGTCGCTTTAGGGGCGTTTGCTGTAGCTATTTTGCCTGTTGTTGTTCCGGCTGTAGCTATTGCGATGCCTGCTGCTGTTGCTTCGGCTGCATTGAGTGTTTTGGTATATTCCCTTGGAGCAGCTTTATCATTGGCTGCGCTCGGACCAGCAGTTTCTACAGCTAATTTTGTGATGCAGTTATTGGTGCTGGGACATAAGCGCGCCAAGGATCATGCGCTGTGTAAGCAATTAGATGCAGGTTATGGAAAGGGGAGGCTGGCTCTCACTGGTCATGATGTGTTGGATGATAGGGAATATCAGACAACAATAGTGCGCGTATTTGGTATAGCGTTAAAAGATGCTTCTAGAAGTAGTACTTGTAGAAGGGTATTAGCCGAAGCTGCTAAGACTCTAATGGAAACAGTTAAAGTGGATCCGCAGATGTCAGATAATGCAAAGAGTCAATTCGTTGATAAAATCAAGGCTATCCAGAATGAGTATGAGGAGCCAATGAATCGGCCAAAAGGTCAAGGTACCGCAGCCGATGATTTTGTGAATGCTCATACTAAGAGGAAAGAGGCGGAAGCTAAATTTGATCAATTACATGCAGAAACGCATGGACAGGTAATAGCTCGAGTGAATCGGCCAAAAGGTCAAGGTACCGCAGCCGCTCATACTAAGAGGAAAGAGGCGGAAGCTAAATTTGATCAATTACATGCACAAACGCCTGTACACGTAAGAGCTCGAGATACGCAAGCAGATCAATCAGGGGAAGAGATGAATCCCCTATCAGCTGAAGCACAAGACGCATCACTTGATGAGGAGATCGATTTTGATAAGCTGGATCGCGAATTAGATCAAACCATGCAAGAGCTGAGTGATGATCTTAATACGTCAACAGGCCGAGCGAGCCCTCCGGCTGATCTAGCTCCGGATTCACCGCGATCATCATCCAACAGTGAGGCCTCTCAAGAGTCGGGCAGTCTGCGTGCTGCTGATACTGTTCAGAAATTTCAGACGAGGACTGATGCTGCTGTGCATCAACAAGAAGAAAGTTCTAGAGAGGAGGGTCAAACGCCTTCATCTCTAAGGCCTTAAACCCAGGCAGGTCAGATGAAAGTGTGCATGAATCTGCTTTGGCATCATATGGCTTAGATATTTAAAACACCTCTCTATTGGTGAGAGACACATGATGGTCTTAAGGCATTGCTTCAATCGGTTATGGTTGAGCTGTGCAGGTCTAAATGAACAGTCTATTGGTACGCTAAAAACGTATCTTTTTGAAACGATTGAATCTATTTTTTCTTATTAGAATAAACCTCTAAATGCAAAAAAGATTTTATTAATACGCTTGTTTATCAGCTGTTTAGTGTCACTTTGAGCACAATTAAGATTATATCAACTATAATTACAACATTCATTCAATCATAAAAAATAGGGAAATGATCATGCCGGAGAGACAGAGCGCGTACGCAGATAATCTAAGAAAGATAAGCGCTATGGAGCTACCAGAGATTCGGGTACGGCAAAACGAGATTATAGCGCGTTTAGCGCACGAGGATGATCTGGACACTGAGATAACTCAATTAGCGCATGAAGTAGATCTTGAACTAGCTCTTGAACTAGATCTTTTAGATTATATGGTATTTAGCGGAACCAGGTTGATTGAACATAAGGCTGAATTAGATCGACATACTTGGCGCAGAATAATCATAGGTATTGCAAGTATAGGGCAAACGCTTCTCATGGGGATGCTGTTTGCCTTCGGTGTGAAAGCATTGGAGGCATATGCAGCGGCGACATTGCACCTTAGTGTTGGCGGGGTAGCGGCAGCTTCTCAAGCTGCAGTGGCAGTTGGCTCGGGTTATTCTGCAATGTACGCAAGCCTAGGTTTATTTCAAACGATTGGAATCGGTATGGGTTTGCTATTACTAGGAGCGCTTGCTATTCAATCATTGTTAAAGGATAGATCAGTTAATATCCTCACCATTTTAGCTTCGCTCTGTCCTGGAAGTGTTCTAGCAATAGAGCCTTTTAACGCTGATAGGGCGCCTGAGGGGTTGAGACAATTTTACAAGATGGTCACTATTATGGACACCCCCATCCCATTCAAAGCCATGCAGCATAAACTTTCGGATCAAGTGTCTCGACAGTTGAAGAAGGATCTGGAGTTCCCAGGAGGAGAAGTGTATGATCGACTCCCTGAGGATGATGCAAAGTGGAGTGTCAATCGCATATTGAATATTGTATGTGGTTTTGGAGCCCCACTATGCTTTGCATTAATGCCTTATTGGGGCGGTGCATTACTTGCTTTTAAAATTGTCATAATGCTGGGTATAGCAAGCAGTGCTTTGCCAGCGATTCTTACAATAGGTTTATCGATGGTCTTGCAGATGTTATCCAAAGGTGTTCATGATCATCAAGATACACAGATGAAGCGTGGACTCAGTCGTAGTGGGGATCTGACTGCAAAATTTAGGGTCACTAGCGCAGGCATGATCGATGGTGTTAATAACGATTTAAGGACATCTCTTGGCCAGAGATATCTGGAACAATTAAATCAAATATATTCGACAAGTGGGTGCAAGATGCTGAATGAGCAGTATCAAGAGGAACTGAGAGCAAAGTTTGAGAAGACTTCTGAAGAAGGAGAGGCAGCGATACATGCATTAGATAAAATAGATAAGAAGATGGAATTTCGAAAAGGGCAACCAAAGGGTAGGGAATCTATGCACGCTGTAGATGTGGAGAGC
>JAAZZZ010000040.1 GCA_014238985.1 Gammaproteobacteria bacterium | reverse complement strand
TCAATCAGTAAATCATCAAAGATTTTAATCAGTTGCTCAATTAAATTTTTGCTCGAGGAATTAGACACACACACTCCTAGATTTTCATTAATTTACCCTTCTACTTCAGATTCATCTTCTTCAGTGGCGCCCCCACCTCCAAGCGCTAAACCTGGCGCTGATTCAAGCTGAGCTGTGGTCTGTAATATGACAGCTTGTGCTTTCTGGCTTGCTTCCATGACAGATTTTGCCAATTGCTGCATCGTTGGATCATCTGTTTGTTCAGCTGCTTTTGCACACACTCGGGCCACATTTTTCAAATCCGATACCACTTCATCTGCTGAATCCCCAACGTTTTTTGGGCCCGAAAAACTTGCCCCAACAGACTTCTCGCTCATATACTTGCCTCATCTGTGCAACACACTTAAGCCATCTTCGCCTGACTGGCGAGTTTTAAAAATTTCTTAACTGCTGCGTCTAGAATAATCTGTTCTTACTTGCAAATCAATCATAAAGTAACTCATCTAACATTGTGCGCCCAGACGATAACGACATTGATACCAGTTCACATAAAACATCCGCAATGCAGATCATACGAATGGCCTGCGGTGTCACATCATCAAATTCAACACGTTTACCACACGTCCCTTTGTCATCATCAATAAAATTTGCACCAATACCATAACCAAAGCACAGTCCAGAAAGTTGATCTGCCCGTTTGGCGATTGCTGGCAAAAAACCATTCTCCATAAACACTTCCTCATAAGTAAGGTCACGGCCTTTCATTCCATAATCAATTCCCATTACACGTGATAAAGCAATACATTGATCTTTTACATCCATTGCATTTTCTCCTATAACCACCACGGCGTTGCAAGCTTACGTGGGCCTGCAATATAGCTTTTTAGCAAACGGCCAAACACGGGCAATGTAAACCCGTAATAATCAATCACTTTGAAAAACATCATCACCATCATTGCTAAAGAAAACGTCCACCAGTTCATATAAAAAAGCAATAAAAGCAAAGGGAATGTTGCATATGCATTAAATATCCACAACCGAGGTATTCGAGCAGAATCCCGCCAACTTGCAGTAGACTTAAATTGAACAACCATCTTCTGTGCTCCAAAACTCAAAATCCTAACATCCTGTATCCTAAAGATGAATCTTATAACAATCAAGACGTCAAAAAAAAATTGTGAAAGATCTGCCACAGTTACCACTTGACAAGCAACGCTACTTTCCGGCTTAATGATGATCAGAATTTGTTGTGGGGCAGTACATGAGTCGTTGCATTTTGGTCGCCTGTATTTTCAGCTTATTAGGATTAATCGGTTGTGGACCGACTGCTGTTGAAGACACTCAACCTGGTAACTTAAGCTATACAAATAATCTCATGTCCCATATTAATGCTGATACGCAACTTGATCAGAAACAAATTGGTATGCTGTTAGCAGAATCTGCAACTTCTGTCTCTCAGTCCCTTAGAAAACTTGCAGAAATTGAGCGTGCTGTTCATCCACAAGCTCAAATTTCCGCCGGCCCAATTCCTGCACAAATTGGCATGGCTGATCTGGCTTCTGTTGATTGGACTGGCCCAGCTGAACCACTCCTTAATAAACTTGCACAATCGAGCCATTATCGGCTAAGCGTCATCGGAAAACGTCCCACTGTGCCCCTACTGGTTGCAATCAACAGCAAACATACACCCATCGCAACCATTATTCGTGATGTTAGCTACCAAATTCAAAGAGATGCTGATATTAAGATCTATCCCAGCCGAAAACGGGTTGAGTTACGCTATCGTTAACCCAGCAACACCCAAAGGAGTAAGACATGCTGCGCCTTAAATCCTTTCCAAAGTTGTTGATTTCTTTACTGATCTTGTCGTTTATAGCGAGTTGTGCTCCGGACACATCATTAAACGTCGCTCCCAGTAACAAGAAACTACGTAATACAGCCATTCATGATACAGCCCTTACATATGGCGCTCAAGCCGGATTGGCCTGGCAATCAAAAAACATTCGCCTAATCTGTCATCAGCATGCCAAGCAGCTTGATCAGATTTTTAATTTCAATGCACTTCTTATGAAAAACAGTCTTCTGCCACCAGTGCTGGCTGAAAGCCGTGACAGCTTACGATTGGCTTCAAACAGTATTCGTCTATCTGATCGAATCATTGAAATCATACAACCTGCTCGTTTTGTCTCTACTCCACCTACTTGGCGAGACTATATACAACTGACCTACCAATTTCCTAAGCAACCAAATACAACATTATTACCCACAACAGCCTATGAGCGTTATATTTGGGACACATCCATTCAAAAAGGTTGGCAACAAGGCATCACCCAGGCAAATAATATGTTGAATACGATCCTTGGCCAAATCAATCGGGATTTTTCTGGCATTGCTTTATATCATGCCCTCTATGCACAGCACATGGTTTCAGCACCTGAAACAGCTCGTGCACATTTAGGTGTGACAGGCAACCAAAAACGCATGCGTGTGAATGATCAATTGATACGCATCACTTCACATTCTGACCTTGAATATCAACGCCCGGCCCAGTGGCAACCAGCCTTAATTGGACACACTACACCACACCACACTATATCTAAAACTAAAATGAGTTATCATGGGCGAAAATAAGCCTGATACAACCTTAGCACAACAAGCGCTGTTACCACGTGAACCTCAACGCATTGCCCATAGAGAGCTCAATATCTTGCTCCAACATTGCGCTCAACTCGATGTGTCTGATATTACAATCCAAACAGGTATGCCAATTTTTTCAGAAATCCACGGCCGACTGTATCCTAATACCAGACGTGCATTGACACATTCAGAGGTTGGAGGCATTCTGAACACAATCTATGGACCTAATGGCACAGCACAACTCTTAACAGGCACCGATATTGACACAAATTACGAACTTAAACCTGATCGCATGACACGCTATCGTTATCGCGTCAATGCGACAGCGTGTTTAGTTGAAGGACATCAAGGTATTCAAATTACACTTCGAACCATTCCAACCGATCCACCCACGATTGATACCATGCATTTATCTGACGAACTCCTAGAAGCCCTCACGCCAAATGATGGCATTATTTACATCACAGGTGCAACGGGATCAGGCAAAAGCACATTATTAGCCTCTATTATTCGATATATTGCGGAAGATCCTAATTGCCATAGAAAAATTTTGACCTATGAATCACCCATTGAATTTGTCTATGATGCGATTAACACTTCTTCTGCTCTGATCAGTCAATCTGAAATTCCATTACACTTGACCAGTTTTGCTGCGGGTGTCCGTAATGCACTCAGAAGAAAACCGCGTTTAATTCTAGTGGGTGAATCTCGTGATGCTGAAACCATTTCAGCTTCGCTGGAAGCAGCCTTAACCGGGCATCCAGTATATACCACTTTACACACAAACGGTGTACCTGAAACCTTACGGCGTCTTGTCGGCACATTTCCTAAAGATGAGCGCACGGGTCGAACAATTGATATCATCGAAACAGTTCGGCTCATTATTTGTCAGCAACTTGTACCAACACTTGATGGAAAACGCACGCCGCTTAGGGAATATCTGATCTTCAATGATGAGATTCGTGATCAGTTATTAGCGTGTGATACCACAGTAGTCACTGAGACCACCCGTACATTGCTCAAAAAACATGGTCAGACTATACAAGTAGATGCCCAAATAAAGCTTGATGCCGGACTCATTTCAAAAGAAACATATCGTTATTTTAGTCACACTTAACAAAATATAGTTATAACATAATATCAAAATCGAAAATCAACCAATATACTGGCTTACATACCAGCACCCATGCTCTTTTGTTGCGTTTGTGGACCTGATTCAGCAATTTTACCAAACATTTGTAGTGCTTCTCCACGTATTGACGCAATAGCCTCTTTAGGCGTGTCTTCCCTTGGCGCACCAATCCAGCGCATCACGTATGCAGGTACTTCATACACTAAAGCGAAAGACTGATTAATGATTTGAAATAAAACATAAACATATACATAACACATCAATAACATTGCAACATAGGCACCGAACACTGTAAATGTCCCAGGATTAGTGACGATTTTGCTCATAAAGTCAGCTAAAACAATCATCATCAGTTGAGAAGATAACCATACACTCGCATAGGCTACAATCACAGCTATAATAAAACTCATTAAAATTAGAATAGGCCTCACAACAACAGAAACAACTAACATCATGGATTGTTCAGCACGACCTAAAAATTCATGCCCTACAGGACTGGTGACACCAGCCGCCACTAAAGGCGCAGCGATAACCGCCTCTATCACAGAAATAAACCACCCAACCACTGTCAAGAAGTATATAATAAATGGTAATAATGGTAAAAACACCCAGGTGAGCAATCCTAAAATGATCAACGGTACAGTCACTGCAACAGTGATCGGCACATAGATAAATGTACGCGACTTGAACATCATCAATTGATAGTCCAGAATTTGTTGTCTCACTCTAAAATACTGTGCAGCAATCATAGGGATATTTCCTGTAACCATCACTGCTAGACCCGCTGGAATTAAAGGTAAAGTAAATGGAGGAAATATGAGTCCTGCATGTACCAATAGAGTCCCCATTACTTTCAATCCTGATGAAACACCGGACGACATCTCTGCCATAATCTCATATTTCTGTTTTTCCATTGCATAATAGGTCTCTGCATACACTTGTGCTTTAAAAATATCTTGCGTCACGTGTTGTAAAAAGTTCACATTAGAGATAAGCAGGTCTTTTCCAAAGTTAGCAATGCTATCAATAACATTAATATTTGGAAACTGCGCTTTTAAATCTTTAGGCTCTGTCCCAGGTGAAGCATTGTCTCGTTGTGGTATGAATGCATCCAACCAAGCCTGACCTAATTGATAAATATAAATTTGCATATCTATTCCAATGGCTTTCGCAGCCAGAATATTTGGGTTTTTATTAAGATCTAAACCAGGAGCATGCTGGCCAGGGATCAGTCCCTTTATATCCAACAAATATGTTATCGTCGCTCCATGCTGCGCATCGATACAATTTGGATTACTGTCACTTGGAGTACTCCATACAAAAGAAGGCACTGGCATCATGCCCCCCCAAATACAATCCCAAGCATCAGTCACTGAAAAAGCACGACCGTGTTTCTGGTCGTCAACAGCACGTGCATTTAAATCTTCATAGGCAGCACGTGCAATGGCTCTCTGTTTGATCGCATCAGAAGATGTGTCTCCTGCATTGAGTTTCTCAATAAACTGTTGACTTAATCCATATGGCGAACACACACCAAGACCTGCTGTGTCTTGATCAGGATCACCTGTACAACCCCGAGGCATCATGCGTACTAAAGCTGTATATAAACGATCGCGTACTGTTAATTGTGATGTTGTCCCATAGAATGTAGATTGAGCCGCAATATACTTATCTTCAATAGACTGATTTTCAATCACTTTGAGTTCAGATTGAGTATATCCTATGCTTGAAAGATCTTCGTCTGAAAAACCTACTGCTTTCATTGCTGCTGCTGAATAGCGCTTGTCCTTATAATGCTCTTTATCAAAACCCATGCGGCCGCTCACCCCTGGGATGTATTCAGAAGTCCGCCCAAGCGGGCCTGCACCGAATGTTGTAATCACATGAGATGTTGAAGCATCGTAATTCGCAGACTCATTATCTTTAGTAATTTTATTTTTCTCTTGCTCAATTTTTGCGTCTCGGCTTGTTTTATCCAAGTCAACAACAGTCTCAACTTTTTCTTGAAAAGGCTGATAACCCGTTGTGTTCATAGAGTGATCAAAATTTAAGGCAGCATTAGTCAAGGCTTCTTTTTGCTTTTGCTCTGGAGTGTCCGCTGTCTGGAGAAAATAATCTTTTAAATATTCAGCATACCCATAATATGTTCGTAAAGCACCACTGCTTGCTCCCTCGCTTGAAATATTAGGATCAACGCTTGGCTGAGATTTTGAGCTAAAAACTGGATCTGAAACACTGCTAGTTAAATCATGCGTTATAGACTTGTCATTCTGAGCAACAAGAGTAGCTAATATTGCTTGTTGTTTTGACAAATAATGGTAGAACCGTCCGGCTGTTGCCCACCCCCCTGAGCCAAAAGCGATGGCGTCTTCGGGTGTAGCATCTTGTGCAGACTTTAGCTGAAACAAATACTGCTGTTGAGCTGCTTGCATTGCTCTGTAAAATGTCTGTGCTGAAGCTGAAAGTATAGCCGGACCTCGACAATCTGATTTTGAATCTGATTGTGAATTAGGCAAACAACTCAATTGAGTAACATCTGGTTGTTTAGAGGAAGAACAAGCGCCTTTTACCAAGTCACAATGCCTAAATAAGTCCGTCACGAGCGGTTTTAACTGTTGATAATATACATAGATTGCGCGCGCAACCATATGATTATATTCCATAGTATATTGATTACATTGTGATTTACTAATCTTGTCTGGACAGGTTTGTGGAGGACTCGCAGGTATGGATAATTGACAGTTTGAAATAAACTGACCTTGTTGGTTCGCATCCCCGTTCCCGTATACATTTTCAGGATTCTTAACCTCAATCCTCTTATAAAAACTCTGAGGCGAAGCAGATAAACCGCTCGAAGATTGCATTGCATCTAGAGAACATGATGAGGCGTTTGGACACCATGTGAATGCAAGATAAGGCGCCTTCGTTAAGGCTCCTTGATTTTGTTGAGTTGACTGAATAGCATCATACCGCTTTTTATTGTAAGCCAAACACGTTTGCATGGCTAAAATATGTTGCCCAAACGTCAATATATCCCGATATTCCTCAATCTTTGCCTGAGTCGAAGCTGATGGTTGAGCTGCCGAAGGTAAATCGTCCGAAATATATTGTTGTGTCTTTTGAAAACCTCCTTCATGTGTTTTAACATAA
>JAAZZZ010000003.1 GCA_014238985.1 Gammaproteobacteria bacterium | reverse complement strand
CTCAAAGCTTCATCAGGTTTCGGATGTGTTTCCATGAACAAACCCTCAACACCCACCGCAACAGCTGCACGCGCTAGAGGCGGAATAAATTCACGTTGCCATGAAGAAGCATGCCCTAACCCACCTGGTAATTGTACCGCATGTGTCGCATCAAAAATCACAGGAACACCTAATCCACCCATGACCGCTAAACTACGCATGTCTACGACAAGGTTATTATATCCAAAAGTACTTCCCCGCTCACATAACCAAACAGGTGAATCACTAAAGGAACGCGCTTTATCTAAAAGAGTTTGCATATCCCAAGGTGATAGAAATTGTCCCTTTTTAATATTCACCGGACATCCTTGTGCCATCGCCGCAGCAATTAAATTTGTTTGACGGCATAAAAATGCTGGTATTTGCAGTACATCTACCACAGATGCAATCTCAGCCACTCCAGCTGTCTCATGAATATCTGTAATGACAGGCAGTGCATATTTTGATCGAACCTCTTCTAAAATAGACAATCCCTTCTCAAAACCCAATCCACGATAACTGCTGTGTGAGCTGCGATTGGCTTTGTCCAGCGAAGCTTTAAAAATATACTGAATATTAAGTTGCTCACATATTTCTTTCATCTTGCAAGCAACCTCAAAAACAATTTCAGGTGATTCAATCACACAAGGTCCTGCAATTAAAAAGAAACGTTGAGGATGTGCTTTTTTTTCAATTAAAGATGGATTCCACATATGCGTGTCCTAATCTTTAAGTGCCACTAAAGGGTTCACTTTTGCATGCTGATACGCAGCTTCAATAAAAGCTATAAATAGAGGATGTGCCTGTCGTGGTGTAGAACTGAACTCAGGATGAAATTGGCAAGCAACAAACCATGGATGATCAGATAATTCAATCATTTCAACTAAATCATCTTGCTGAGCACGTGCAGCAATCACTAATCCTGCATCTTCTAACACATTCACCCACGCTTCATTGACTTCATAACGGTGCCGATGACGTTCTGAAATTTCTGCTACACCATAAGCAGCAGCAACACGGGTATTAGGCACAAGACAAGCAGGTTGTGCCCCTAAACGCATTGTACCCCCTAAATCAGAGTTTGATGTGCGTTGCTGACGCTGTGTGCGTATATCTTGCCATTCAGAAATTAATGCAATAACCGGATAGGGGGTGTCCGCTTTAAATTCCGTACTATGTGCCTCACTCAGTTGTGCACAATGCCGAGCAAATTCAATCACAGCAACTTGCAATCCAAGACAAATACCCAAAAAAGGCACTTGATGCTCACGTGCAAATTGTGCAGCGAGAATTTTTCCATCAATACCTCGATCACCAAATCCACCTGGCACTAAAATTGCATCAACATCTTTGAGCAATCCAACTCCCTGATTTTTTAAGTTTTCTGCATCAACATATTCAATCAGCAACTTAATACCTAGGTGCAAACCAGCATGCTTGATCGCCTCAATCAAAGATTTATATGCATCAACCAGTCCAGTATATTTACCCACAATGGCAACTGTAAGCGTATCCTGAAGTTGAGTATCTTTTTTGAGAAGTGCTTGCCATGCAGTTAAATCTGGAGGCAAGAATTCTTGGCCCCAAAATTCTTGTAACCGCCCCAGCCAATCCTGAGCAGCCAGCACCATAGGCACTTCATAAATATTACTTACATCAATTAATGAAAAAACATTTTGCACATTAACGTTTGTAAATAAAGCAATTTTAGTACGATCATGCGCGTTGAGTGGTTTAGCCACTCGACACATTAAAATATCAGGTTGAATACCAATTGAACGCAATTCTTTAACAGAATGTTGCGTAGGCTTCGTTTTAACTTCACCAGCAGCCTGCATATAAGGCACTAAAGTCAGATGAGTATAAATAGTACGTTCAGGCCCAAGATCCATTCTTAATTGACGAATAGCTTCCAAAAAAGGTAGAGATTCTATATCGCCGACTGTCCCCCCCACCTCAATCAAAGCAATATCCGCATCTTCAGTGGCTTTCAAAACCATTGCTTTAATTTGATCTGTAATATGTGGAATGACCTGCACCGTAGCACCCAAATATTCTCCTCGGCGCTCTTGACCAATCACAGCAGAGTACACCTGACCACAGGTGATATTGTTTTTTCGACCTAATTTAACTGAGGTAAAGCGTTCATAATGACCTAAATCTAAATCTGTTTCAGCACCATCTTCAGTGACAAAAACTTCTCCATGCTGAAAAGGGCTCATGGTGCCTGGATCTAAATTAATATAAGGATCTAATTTGACAAATGTAACAGATCGTCCAGATGCTTCCAATAAGTTGCCCATCGAAGCCGATGCAATCCCTTTACCCAAAGAAGAGACAACACCCCCTGTAATAAATATAAATTTAGTCTGCCGCTTCATTTATGCTTCAACTCGTTTAACAACAGGCGAGATTATAACTAAAAATCACAATAAAATCCAATTTATTTGACAGCTCAATCTTGAATGAAATATAAGAAAGCTCATATGAGCGCTCAGGCTGCAGGCGCACAAATACGGGTCTTCGCCCCCTGGCAGAAGCCCAATGTTTGCTGGGGAGAGCGATAAGATTCTTGAAAAGAAGATGGCCGAGGCGACGCCGCTACTACAGGAAAAAACTTCAAAGAAGCATGCCGGTCAGACGGTAGTACAGTCGTCTTTTTTAAAGGGGCAGAGATAGAAGTGTCGTCTAAGTTCGTTAAAATAGCCTTTGAGACCATAAACAAACAGAATAGAATCAAGAAAAGGGCTGGATCCATAGGCAAGACAAAAACGGGCGCCAGCATAAGCGTTGAGAAAGCAAGCTTGACAATAGATTGTTTCATATTCAGATGCCCCCGCTCAAATCAACCAGCACACATCCTAAAATATCTGTGCCCGACCAAGGTGCATCCATGTACCCTGTGCGAATCTTGCCATACTTCATCATAAAATTCAAGTTGAACCCTATACTTAATACTCAACAAGCTTACAATTTGTTTTGCTTTTAAGCTCAAAAAACATCAAAAAAGCGCTAACTTTAAAAAATGAAAACTATCTGTATTGGAGATTGTACTGAAGTAAGCTATGATCAAAAGAGATCAACGTTATCAGGTGCGATATGATTCTTCTGCTGAGCCTCTTAACCATCACTACACTCTGTGGCTGGGGCTATGCCCTTTATCTGCGCCATCAGCTCGCACTGAAACAACAGGAGGATCAACAACAAACACACTGGCAAACAGAACAACACCAACAACAAGAAAAACTGGCAGCATTACAACAAACATACCTTAATGCACAACAACAACACGCTTTCGCCTTACAGGATCATTTGACACGTAACATGCGCGATATACGAGAACAACTGAGCACTACGTTAAAACAACATGCGGCCAGTTTTGACACCCCCTTAAAACGATTAGCAGATACAGTTGAAAAACGCTTAGAATCTATTTCACAACAGGTAGCCCAACGCCTTGAAGTCGGGTTTGATAAAACCACAGCCCTTTTTACAGATGTGGTCAAACGGTTAGCACACATCGATGAAGCACAGAAACGCATTAAAGAACTTTCAGAAACATTGGTTGATTTAAAAACACTCTTGAATGATAAACGTGCACGAGGCGCTTTCGGCGAAGTCCAACTGGCCACTTTAATGCGCAATAGCATTCCAGAACAGCATTTTGCCTTACAATATACACTGAGCAATGGAAAACGCGTTGATTGCATGCTGTTTTTACCAGCACCCACTGGACATATTGCCATTGATTCAAAATTCCCACTTGAAAACTATCAAGCCATGCTTAATACAACATTTGAGCATGAAAAAAAACGACATAAACAAAAATTTATATCGGATCTAACCACACATATCGAACATATTTCAAATCGCTACATTATTGCTAATGAAACCGCAGACGGCGCCATTATGTTTATCCCAGCAGAATCTATTTTTGCACACATTCATGCATGTCATCCAGCGCTTGTTGCAAAAGCCCAAGCTGCCAAAGTATGGCTGGTGTCCCCTACAACCATGATGGCCATTTTAACCACTGCAACCAGCGTACTTAAAGATGTCGCAACCCGAAAGCAAGTGCATGAAATTCAAAAACATTTAGGATACCTCAGCGAAGATTTTGGACGTTTTAAAAAACGAATGGAAAACCTAACACGGCATATTCAACAAGCACACAACGATATTCAACAAGTACAAACCTCTTCAGACAAAATTATAAGACGCTTTGATCAAATTGAACAAGTAGATCTTCACAGCGCAGCACAATCAGCCCCCGCTCAACTAGAAGAGGCTTAACTCAAGATCAAACAGGCCATCCAAACAATCGCTTAAAATTGGCAGAAGTTTCTTGAGCAACTTGCTCCACTGAAATTTCCTTGATTTCAGCTAGTTTTTCGGCCACATAAACAACATATTCTGGAAAATTAGGCTTGCCACGAAAAGGCATAGGCGCTAAATACGGAGCATCTGTCTCAATGAGAATAGATTCCAAGGGCACTTGCTTTGCAACACGCCTTAAATCTTCAGCATTCTTGAATGTTATAATGCCTGAAAAAGAAATCAAACACCCCAAATCAATGGCTGCCTCTGCAATCTCTAATGTTTCAGTAAAACAATGCATGATGGCAGGACCTGCAGCCTCTTCTCGTAAAATCTTAAGAATATCCATATGTGCTGCTCGAGCATGTATAATTAAAGGCTTTTTTAAGGCCTTTGCAACACGAATATGTATTCTAAACTGTTCTGCTTGAAGTACAGGGTCACTGCTATCACGATAATAGTCTAAACCTGTTTCGCCAACAGCAATCACTTCTGGACGATCAACCCATTCATATAAAGCTGCCTCCGTAATAGCATGAGTAGATACATCATTGGGATGCACACCTAAGCCTGCTTTAACTTGAGAATACTGTTTCGCAATATCTATAATTTGAGCGAAATGTGGTGGATCAATGCCTGGGCATAGGATATGCGTCACCCCGACATCATGGGCCTGAGCAATGATCATGTCTAAAGAACGATTTACATCCTCAAGACAATTCAGATGACAATGCGAATCAATCAAAAGCGTTCTCCTCACAAATCCAAGCATCTAGCCAAATATACCTCAAGCGCTCTAATACAGCAGAATGATTCAAAGTCACATGACTTGAAACATGTTGCTTAAGCGATTTCAAATGAACTACAGCATGATAAAGGCAATTTAATCTATACGATCGAGACAACCAAACCATCCAATTTGAATGAAAAGTAGCCCAAACAGAGCTGCATTCTAATTCTTGTGCTTTGATCGCATCCAAAGCTAGAACCTGACAAAGATGAATTAAATCTAATAAGCTGCAATCCTTCAATGCCTCATTCCAAGCATGTCCTGACATCACAGGCCATATTAACAAATGCTCCATCAAAACCTGTATAGACGAATCTTGAGCATAATACAAAGCCCGCAAAGGCAAACTGTCTGCCATCACTAAATAAGATCGAGCCGCTTCTAAATTAATACCTGCTTTAAGCTGTAACCAATCCAGCGCTTGATCTGAATTGAAATGAGCGCTCAGTCGAATCACACGACAACGACTTCTGAGTGTAGACAAAACATCCTCAAAAGTATCAGCTGCTAAAATAAAAATTCCCGTTCCTTCAGGTTCTTCTAAAGTTTTTAATAAAGCATGATTTGAAGCTTGATTGAGATGATTGGCAGCATGTATGACCGCCACACGACGCTGACTGACAGCAGGTGTTTTTTGCATCACAGCAATCATTTTTCTAATTGAATCAATTTTAACAAGACCCTGCGGCTCTACACCACCTATACAGCACAAATCCGGATGCGCTTGATTTAAAAGCAAATGACAACTTCTACACGCTCCACACATTTGATCACCTGGATGCTCACATAATAACCAACCTGATAACGCTTCTATAAATTCAAAACGACCTATATCAAGATCACCTAAACATAAAATTGACTGAGCACCTGAAAAGCGTTTTAAAGCACTCACTGACTGTATAAAATGATCATGTAACCAAGGTAAAGATGTCATAGCGTTAATCATCTTCTGACGCCCATAAACGCTTTACAGCTTCATGTGACTGAAGCGCTAACGCATCAGCTGAAACAGTTGCATCTAATACAAGAAAACGTTGCGACATCTGTTGCGCACGCACCAAATAAGCTGAACGAACAGATTCGAAAAATGCTAGACTTTCTTGTTCAATTTTATCTTTATGACGACCCTGTAGACGCTGCATAGCCTGCTCAACAGGCAAATCTAATAAGAGCGTTAAATCAGGTTCGAGTCCCCCCATAGACCAGGCTGCGATGGGCTCAATCTGTTCTAAACCCAAACCACGCCCCCCACCTTGATAAGCAAATGATGCATCTACAAACCGATCACAAATCACCCATTCACCGCGCTGCAATGCCGGTAAAATACACATCTCAATATGTTGAATACGACTGGCAAACATCAAGAGTAATTCTGCACGGTGTGTTAACGGTTCATGCGGGTGTGCATGTAATAATAAATGCCGAATAGACTCTGCAACCGGCGTCCCTCCAGGTTCCCGAGTCTGACAGACTGCGATATCATGCGATCGCAAAAATGCCGCAATAGACTCAACCAACGTTGACTTGCCCGCTCCTTCAATGCCTTCAACAGAAATTAAACAACCCATTGACATCAATTTAAACTCCACAATCAGCCTTTATCTTAACGGACCCCTACACAGAGGACAAGCATACACTAAGACAATTGATCGCGATGATTACGATAATCTTGAGCCGCTTTTTGATGCTGCTTAAAGTGTACACTAAACGTATGTCGTCCATTAACATTCAAAACATAATAAAAAAATTGACTCTGCTGAGGATGCAAAGCTGCAAATACTGCAGGTGCACTGGGCATTGCAATAGGCGTGGGTGGCAAGCCAGTCATCAAATAAGTGTTATAAGGTGTTTTCGTCTTTAAGTCTTTGCGCGTTAAACGGCCAGAAGGCCGCTTAAGACCATACCTGACTGAGGCATCAATCTGTAAACGCATATGCGCTTTTAGACGATTGACCATCACTGATGCAATTTTGGAGTACTCATCTGGGTAATTCGATTCACGTTCAATGAGTGAAGCAACAATTAAAGCATCATAAGGTTTTTGATAAGGCAATGATGGATCTCTCGAGGGCCAATATTTCTCTAATAAGGCTAACATCTTCTTCAAAGCAGCTCGATAACAATCCAGATCTGATGTTGCCCCATGATAGCTATACGTCGTGGGGAAAAATATCCCTTCTACAGAAGGCCAAGAAGTCTTCAGCTTTTTCAGTAAATCGGCAGGCTTAATCTTCGGAAACAAGTGTTTTAAGTGTTTTGCAGCATCAAGGTGCTGCTGCATTTGTGCAAAAGTCCAACCCTCAATCAGAGTTAATTTATACTGTATCACTTTCCCCTGCTTTAAGTGTGATAAAAAGGTTAAGGGTGTCATATCAACTGTTAAGCGATAATCACCTGCCTGAGCACGATAACTCACACCTGAGACTCTCAGTAAAATATAAAATGCCCAAGACCATCGAACATTTGATTCTGTTGATAAGCGCTGATAGATTGCCGTTGCTGTATCCCCTCTTTGAATGGACAATACAATACCAGAAGATCCAGGCTTTAAAATCGAAGCTGTTAAATAGATACCCACAAGAATGACAATCGATAACAACGTCCACAGCACTGTTCGCTTAAATAATTGATAACGCGCCACCATTCAACTCAACCGATTAAAAACTACTCCATACGTTTAAGTAATAAAGTTGCATTATTACCACCGAATCCAAACGAATTTGACAATGCGTATGTCAATGCATGCTCACGAGCACCCTCTCGTACAAAATCAAGAAAAAGCCCAGGCTCCACTTCATCACAATTAATCGTAGGTGGCACACGCTGATCTCTAAGCGCTAAAGCGCAAATCACTGCCTCTACTGCTCCAGCAGCACCCAGCATATGCCCTAACATAGACTTAGTTGAACTGACCAATAATTTTTGAGCATGATCTCCAAAAAGTGTTTGAATTGCATGACCTTCCGTACGATCATTGTACAATGTTGAGGTGCCATGTGCATTAATATAATCGATTTGATTCAAAGTGCACCCTCCCATCTTAATCGCTTGTTCCATCGCACGAATCGCGCCCACACCACCCGGTGCTGGTTGAGTGATATGATATGCATCAGCTGTCATACCAAATCCCACAATTTCAGCAAGAATAGGTGCCCCACGTGCCCGAGCATATTCATATGATTCCAGCACCAGCACCCCTGCACCATCACTCAATACAAAACCATCGCGCCCTACATCAAAAGGGCGAGAAGCACGTAAAGGATCTGTTTCCCTAGACAAAGCCTTCATTGCAGCGAAACCAGCTAAACCCAACATCACGCTCGCATATTCAGCCCCACCTGCAACCATAGCATCAGTAGCACCTGAAGCAATTGATTGATACGCAAGACCAATGTTATGTGTGCCTGTAGCACATGCTGTAACCACTGAAATATTCGGGCCTTGAAAACCATAACGCATCGAGACATGACCGGCCACCATATTAATAATCGTCGCAGGAATAAAATGAGGAGAAATACGTCCGGGCCCACGTGCTTGAGCACGAAGAAAATTTTCTTCGATTGAGGATAAACCGCCAATACCAGAACCAATTGCAACACCAATACGCTCCAAATTTTGATTTGGAACTTCAGTTAAACCGCTCGATTTAACAGCTTGCTCTGCCGCTGCCACACCATAACGAATAAAGTGATCAATTTTTCGTGCAGCCAAAGGTTCGAAATAATCATCATCATGATAACCTGAAACAGGGCCATACACCCGTGCACGAAGATCAGGCAAGTGATCGTCTTCAAGTTTTTTCAGCCCACAACGACCTGCCAGCAAAGCTTGCCAACAAGTATCAACATCGGACCCCACAGGCGAGACCACTCCACAACCAGTAATGACGACTCTATTTAGTTGCACTTTCTTTCAAACCAAAATTATTCAACCGCTTCAGTAGAATTTGCTTTAACATACGC
Organism: Gammaproteobacteria bacterium; assembly: GCA_014238985.1. Lineage (GTDB taxonomy): Bacteria > Pseudomonadota > Gammaproteobacteria > Comchoanobacterales > Comchoanobacteraceae > UBA729. The sequence goes on along the minus strand of JAAZZZ010000003.1, from coordinate 7,280 downwards.
GACAGCCTCAGCTACGGTACTGATTTTCTCAGCTTCTTCATCAGGAATTTCAGTATTAAATTCTTCTTCCAAGGCCATAACCAATTCAACTGTATCAAGAGAATCCGCACCTAAATCATTGATAAATGATGATTCTAATTTAATTTGATCTAAATTGACACTGAGCTGCTCCGCTACGATATTCATCACCTGCTCTTCAATCGCCTTTGCTGCAGTCATACTTACACTCCTCAAAATAATCTGTTAAACACCCAACATGTATGATTAAATCCATGATGCTAAGTTGTTCGATCATAGCGCAGATTGAATCAAACATCAAAACATCTACTCCATAAACATACCCCCATTAATATGAAGATTACACCCTGTCATATAAGCAGCTGAATCGGAAACTAAAAACCTAACCAATGCGGCGACTTCATTTCCCGTACCCATGCGGCCTAATGGCACACGTTCTAAAATTGATTGACGCTGTACTTCAGATAAACTTTGTGTCATATCTGTTTCAATAAAACCAGGTGAAATAACGTTAACTGTCACATTCCGACTCGCCAACTCTAATGCTAAAGAACGAGATAATCCTAATAAACCTGCCTTAGCAGCTGCATAATTGGCCTGGCCTGGATTACCTGTTGAACCTACAACTGAACCAATATTGATCATTCGACCCCAACGCTGCTTAAGCATCCCACGCATCACGTGTTGACATAGATTAAATACTGCTGTCAAATTTATATCAATGACAGACTGCCATTCGCTTTGATGCATTCTAAGCGAAAGATTATCTTGGGTGATTCCTGCATTATTCACCAAAATAGTGGGCGATTTTTGATACAATTCAAGCAAAGAAGCTAATAATTCACCCACAGCTTGATCATCATTAACATCGAGCACATGAGCAGAACCTTCAAGCCCTTGCACCTCACACATTTCACGAATACTTGAAACACCCGCCTCAGAAGTTGCTGTACCTGCTACAATTAATTCAGGCACTTGAGCCAATGTTTGAAAAATTGCCTGTCCAATGCCTCGAGAAGCGCCTGTCACCAGTACCAGTTTTTTTTCCATATCAACCTCAATATTGTAAAACCACTGAACCCCAAGTAAACCCAGCACCAAAAGCTTCTAATAGTATATGTTCACCCAATTTAATTTGACCTCGCCGACAGGCAAAATCAAGCGCTAAAGGAATTGAAGCAGCTGATGTATTTGCATGATGTTCGATCGTACTGATCACGCGTTCCATAGGCAAATTAAGTAACTTAGCAGTCATGCGAATAATCCTCAGATTCGCCTGATGCGGTATAAGCCAATCAATATCATCTCGACATAAACCCACAGGCAATAAAACATCATCCACCAATCGCTCTAAAGTTTTAGTCGCATTTTTAAAAACCTCACGACCTGACATCTGAAGGGTTTCTTGACCCGGCTTATCTGGCTGAGGTGCTGTATACAGTAAATCAGCATATTGACCATCTCCACCCAAATAAGTTGACAAAATTCCTGGTTGGCTGTCTGCCTTAAAAATCGCAGCACCGGCACCATCTCCAAACAAAATACACGTAGATCGATCACTCCAATCAATCACTTCGCTCATTTTGTCACTTCCAACAACCAAAACACAACGCGCTGTTTGAGCTCGAATGAATTGATCAGCTAATACCGTTCCATAAATAAAACCCGAACAAGCAGCATTCAAATCAAAAGCAGGAATGCCTCTCTTTAAACCCAAGATTCTTTGCACATCACAAGCCACACTGGGCATTTTTCGCTCAGGGGTACAAGTGGCAATCAACACCAAATCAATTTCATCTGGATCAATATCACTGGATTGAATCGCTTGTTGTGCGGCCTGCACAGCCATTGTGATCGTGTTCTCTTGATCACCTGCAATATGACGAGAATGAATGCCACTTAATTCAACAATCTTTTCATGAGTGGTATCAATTTTCTTGGCCAGATCATCATTTGTCACGATTTTTTCAGGCAAATACCCTCCTGTACTTATTAATCGTGCAAACACTCTGACTCCTTATTCAATTTTAACAAATCAGCAACATGTGAATCTATCTGGATTAATTTATCAGTTTGAATTAATGACAGTGCCGTTAAAATTGCACTTTTAAAAGCCGCTACATTAGCATTACCATGACTTTTAACCACAAGACCTTTCAATCCAGCCAATAATGCACCATTATGATGATCAGGATGAAAATGCATAAAAGTTTTTCGAAACAAACACTTAACCCACCCCATGGCCAAAGATTTAAATACTGATTTTCTACAATCTTTCACAAGACAATCACGCAAAGATTTGAGCATTCCTTCACAACTTTTCAATACAATATTACCAACAAAACCGTCACATACAATCACATCTGCTTTCCCAGAAAAAATTTCACTTCCCTCCACATAGCCAAGGTATTCAAAACCTTGAGAGCCTTCAAGTTGTTGATTGGCTTCTTTAACCTGATCATTCCCTTTAATGGTTTCGTGTCCAACATTTAATAATGCCACTTTAGGCAAATTAATGCCTGCTGTACGTGCAACTGCAGCTCCAATGATCGCGAATTCGTATAGTTGGCGTCCAGAACATGAGACATTTGCCCCCAAATCAAGCATTCGAATCCCTTGAGAATCCTGTGTAGGTAATTGAGTCAATATAGCTGGGCGTGTTATACCCGGCAACATTTTCAATATATAATGCGCTAATGCCATCAATGCACCAGTGTTACCAGCACTCACGCATACTGAAGCTTGATTGGATTGAACCAGTTGAAGCGCAATACGCATTGAAGAATCAGGCTTATACCGCAACGCTGCACGCGGAGGCTCATCCATCAAAATGACCTCAGAAGCAGGCACAATCGAAACATTGTGAGGCAAGGCATCGGGTTGGGGTAATTGGGTTTTAAGCCCAACTAACTGAAAGTGCACAGTTGAATGCTCTGAAGCCAATTCAAGCACTGCAGGTACAGTGACAGCAACGCCAGCATCACCACCCATCGCATCAATGGCAATACTGACTGCAGGAGGCTCATGCACTTCAGTACTGCTGTTATTCATCCTCCGAATCCGGACCCTGCTTTTCAAGAATTTTCTTTCCTCGATAAAGGCCGTCTTCGCTCATATGATGTCGTCGATGAACACGGCCAGTTGTGCCGCATTCAGATAACTGGCTTTTGGCAACAGTATCATGCGAACGTCGTTGACCACGTCGAGATCGCGTAACACGATTCTTTTGTACTGCCATAGGGCTCTCCACAATAAAAAAAATATACAAAAAATGGAACCATTTACACCCCAAGCGAGAGATCATAATGGATCCTATTAAGCCTTGTCAATCTTTGTCTACTAAACCGACCTGTATCTTAGCTCAATCATTCTGACAAATGCTTGATCCATCAATACCTCAATGATTCAAAGAGAAAGATGAATTTCAATGAAAGATTAAGACCAAGTTACAATACTCAATAGCCATGAAGATAAAATTTATGCCACAATGTCAGCTGAATTTCAACCAGGCATGAGGATCAACTATGTCTATATTACCCATTGTACTTGCTTCAAGCTCCCCAGCTCGCACACAGCAATTGAAACAATTAAATATTCCATTCAGTATAGATCCACCTCAAATCGATGAATCTGCTCAACTGAATGAAACTGCTGCTAAATTGGTCTTGCGATTAGCTGCAGAAAAAACACAAGCCATTGCAATGCGACATCCAAACAAACTGATTATTGGTGGAGATCAAGTTGAACTCATTGGCAAAACAATTTTGGGCAAACCACATCATGTAGAAAACGCCCGAAAACAACTTGCCCTCTGCTCAGGAAAGATCACACATTTTTTCACTGGGCTTGCTTTACTCAATACACACACTCAAAAAGTTCAGACAAAACTCGTGATCACACGCGTTTATTTCAAAACTTTAAGTACACAAGAAATCGAGGCATATATTCAACGAGACCAACCACTGCATTGTGCTGGCAGCATTAAGATTGAAAGCCAAGGATTATTACTGATCGATCAAATATATTCTAATGATCCATTTGCAATTTTAGGTCTCCCGCTTACGGCTCTTAACCAAATGTTTCAAGCAGAGGGGATCAACTTACTCACCGACTTTACGTAAATATGGACCCAATTTATTGACAGCTTCAAGTATTAACAGATGAGGATAGCGTTCAAGCTGATCACGTGTATTCACCCCTGTTAAAACGCCAATACCTTGCGCACCAGCTTGCTGTGCCATTTCTAAATCTAAATAACTATCACCCACAACAATGAGTGTATGGAGGTCATGGCCAGAATGTGTGGCAATGTACTGAAGCATATCTGGCGCTGGCTTAGAAGCAAACTCATCTGCACAACAAGTACACATAAATAAATTTGACCATCCGAGTCTATTAAGATGATGGTCTAAACCCGAACGACTTTTTCCTGTTGCAATGGCTAAATCATAACCATACTGCAAACATTGATGTATTAAAATCTCCACACCTTCAAATGTTTTAGGAATATCATCGTCCGCAGTATGCCCAATATAATTTTGTTCAAACACTGTTTTAAATGCAGTCACATCAACAGCTTGACCATAAAGACGTAAAATTTGCTCACTGGAACCTAAGCCAATACCTTGACGAATGATGTTATCTGATAATTTAGGTAATCCAAGTTGTTGTGCAGTATGGTGTACGGCCACAATGATATCTGCTACAGAGTCCAGCAGCGTGCCATCCCAATCAAAAACTATACAACGAGACTGTTCAAAGAACTTAGAAATTTCAGCTGATTGCGCGTCAGTGGACATCGAAAAAATCGCCTCTTTAAATCCAAAGTTGAGCAGCTCACACTAACAGCGCTCGCATGCAAAAACAAGTCTGAAAAACCCAAAGAACGGAGCTCAGCAGTACGGTCTGGTGGCCCATAACGTTCATCACCTACAATAGGATGACCGATTGAAGCTAAATGAACTCTAATTTGATGCATTCTTCCTGTCTTTGGTCGAACAAACAGTAACGTATAATTTTGATATTTTCTGATAAAATCTAAATCTGTTCGACTGGGTTTGCCTTCTGGATCAATCAAAACACGCGGCGATTTTAATCCACTATTGCCCCTATTGTACGATAAAGGCTGAATAATCTCTTGATGCGAATCACCCCGCCATACACCATAAACCAAAGCAATATAAGTTTTTTCGATGCTGTTTGAAGCCCATTCTTTGTGCAAACACAGCAAGGCTTCTCTAGATTTTGCTAACATCAATATACCAGATGTCGCACGATCTAAGCGATGCACCAGCTCAAGAAAATGCTCAGAAGATCGATGGGCTCGCAATAATTCAATCACCCCCGCACTGACACCCGAACCTGAATGCACCGCTAAACCAGCAGGCTTATTTAAAACAATCAAATGTGAATCTTCATAAATGATACAACTTGCCAAATCAAACATATCGTGATCACTGACAGGCGCATGTGTCTGCAAAGGCAAGTACACTGGAGGGACCCGCACTTGATCATTGAGGATTAATTTATCACTGGGACGCGCACGCCGGCTGTTGATGCGAACCTCTCCCTTTCGAATCATCCGATAAATCTTTGAACGCGGCACGCCTTTAAGCTGCCTGATTAAGAAATTATCTAATCGCTGTCCTAAAGCAGTGTCTGAAATGATGAACTTCTGAACCGGCCATCGCACCTTCAAACCCTCCAAAAATTCAAATAACCGATCTATAAATATGAAAACATGTTTTGATGAGCTAACATACAGTAATGGTCATAAAAAGCAAAGCATTCAAAACACAAAAACACTGTGATGAATTCTTGTAAATAAAGGCATCTGAGCATGTTCATTTAAATTTAAAATGGCGTGCAACTCAATGGAGGGATTGTGCTATGCCTTGTCTTGGGTTGATTTCTTTACAAGAATATTTAAATGAATTAAGCAGATTTAATATCAAAATCTTCAAACAGTCTTAAACATTCACTTTCAATCCCCCTCTATCAAAACAAAAATCCGACTTTTTCAAGCGCAAAACAAAACAGCCATATAGATATTAAAGGTTGAATCATTTGATAAGTTTTGCTAAAATTTCAAACTGGTGTGAAGGTAAGCAACTATGAAAATGCTTCTTTAAAGCCATACCATCAAAAACTAAGAAACCAAATTTACAAAAGGGGATGATCGATCGTGATGCATCTGCAAGAAACATTGTTTATGAATACGGGAAAAAAGGCTGTTCTGGTTACAATTGTTAATGAAAACTGGCATCGGTGCCCAATCAGAAATTTTTAAATGTTTTTTAGGAGATGGTCATAAAATATAGATTTAGATTTAGGACAAACAATTATGGGCAATCAAGAACAGGAAAATACTCTACTGGTTAGTATAACTGGAGACAAATTACGTGCAGCATGGATTTCAGAAAATAGGAAAATAAATAATTTACATACTGAAAATCTAAAAGAGCCACAAAGTTATCGCGGCAGCTTTTGTTTAGCAAAAATCACTCGAGTTGAACCTGCCCTCAGTGCTTATTTTGTCTCCTATTTAGGAAGTGAGTTTAATGCTAGACAAGGATTTTTACCTTGGAAAGAAACACATCCAGAGCTTCAAAAAAATCTACCCTACGTTTCTCACTGTCGAGAAGAAACCAAAACAGTCAAAAATGGTAATAATACCCTAACGGTCGGTCAAACAATACTGATACAAATTTCACGCGACGAACGTGGAACAAAAGGCGCTGCTTTGACAACCTTTTATAGTATTCCTGGCTCATATCTCGTGCTTATGCCTAACAATCCTACAGCCAGTGGCATTTCACGAAAAGCTGAAGGCTCTGATCGCGATACGGCTAAACAGATTATCAGTCAACTGCAAACACCTGAACATGTCGGCATCATATTAAGAACTGCAGGCTTAGATCGCTCAAAAGAAGAGCTACAATGGGATCTAGATAATTTGCTAGAACAATGGAAAGCCATACAGCAAACATGTGAAAAAGCGCAAGCACCTACACTCATTTACCAAGGTGAATCAGGCTTTAAACGTATTATTCGAGATCAATTGGCTCAAAATACAATCAAAATCATTGTTGATAATTCAGAAACTTATCAAGAAATTAGAGAATATACAGCTAAATTTAGACCTTATCTCACTGAAAAAATTGAACACTATACCAGCTCTGTACCTTTATTTACGCATTATCAAATTCAACAACAAGTAAATCATTCATTAGAAGATATCAAGTCTCTAAGAGAAGAAAAAT
>JAAZZZ010000039.1 GCA_014238985.1 Gammaproteobacteria bacterium | reverse complement strand
TGGTGGCGAAAGCAATTGATCCTGATTCCAGCGGGCACGCGTATCTTTCAAAGAAGCTTCAATTGAGGCGACTAGGCGTAACTGGTTGTGCCATCGGGGTAAATGATTATGTTCGTTTATGTCTTTGCATTGAAGTTGACGATCATTCTGCCAAGAGAACTCCATGGCTCGAGTGATGCAAAGAAAATTAGAAGGACCTGTGACTGTTTCTTGATATTGTAATTGAGCCACACGCGTTTTAAGTACCAAAGAATTTGATCCGGATTCCCATGTTATAGCGTATTCCGGTGTCTCCTCCTCCTTTGGGAGTGATGTTTTAACCCATATTTGAAGATCATGGGGTAGTGGTACGAAGTCTGATGGTGTGAGCCCACGTGTGTCTGCAAGGTTTATGCAGTATGGGAGCACTAGATCGTAAAGTTTTGATGCATGGAAGGCTTGGGCATTGACATGTAAAAACAATTGGCTCAGTACCGGGGGAAGACGTCGCAATGCATCACGGCCTTGCTGCCTTCGAATAACATTTATCTGGTTCAAAAAACAAGTTTCGAAAGTACTTCGATCGACTGTGTCTGGTAACGTTGAGGTGTCGATAGGCTGACCATTAAAAATCCAGGTGTGCCCGTGTGCGAGTCGGCTCCAGTGTGGCTGGGTTTGAGCAGTGGTCAGGTTAAGGATTTCGACAGAGGGAGTAGCGTTCGTGGTCATACGTATCACCCATGTGTTGCCGTAGCATTCAAAATATGACTCAAATCAAGCATAACTTTACCATACTTTCATATAGATGTCATTGCAACACAGATTTTTCAATAGCAGTTTGTAGTGTGTTGAGTGAGAAGGCGTGATCCAAATAAACTGTTTTAACATACCGTGCTCTGGAATGATGTTGGCCATGGATATTGCCCAGCGCATTTAATGTATTGAGTCGCTCTTGTTCAGAGTAGGTGGTTAAGGTGCCTTGTTTGAGGTGTTCAATTTTCATCAATAATTCATCACGACTGTCAACATGCCAGTTGTGCATATATGCTTCAAAGGCATTGGTGTTGTTTTGCACCCTACGTAAGTGTAGAACAGGCTTGTGAGAGGCGATGGCATGGATAATCACCGAAGTATTTGAGAATAAAATGAGATCACTCCAGTCCATCAGTCCAACCGTATTATTCGACGTTGTAAACGTTAAATTGTCATTGTGCTTGGCCAATTGTTTGAGCCGGTTAAAAAATTTACGCGCCTTTGATTGTTTAGAGAAACGATGATGCGGACGCATGATTGATGGAGATGTCCTAGGGTGTCGTTGTATCATCAAATGAATGTTTGAAATGCGTGCAATAGTGGCGATGATTCTGAATATTTCTTCAGTGAAATAATTTTGATTGGGCTTTGCCAGTAATAAAAGTATTTTTTTTGTACCTGATGCTGTATTCGGAGTGCTCACAAGGGGTGCGATACATTGTAGGGTCTTGAGCCAATCGGGGGCTAATCGAGGGGGGCTCAATTGATGCGCATGATGCAGTGGCATACAGTGCGTGATAGGCCCCGTTGATGTTTCAACATGGTCGTTACATATCCGGGTATGGACTCGGTGTGTAGGTTGGGTGGTGTGAGATTGAGAGGGATCTTTTGGGCGTTCAAGCAAGCCATCAGAGATGCATATATTTGAAAAATTTTTCATACTTGCATGAGATGACATGATCGTCTTAATTTTGCGTGAAAAAAACCTATTATATATCAATGTAAAGACATCAGTGGCCGAATAATGATCACGTGTGACTGTAACAGGTTGACCCAATTTTAAGCAATATGCGTCAAATGCCTCAAATAGGCCTATATGCTCGTATGCTTTCTGAAGGAAAGGGTGGCATTTTTTGACTTGGTGGCATTTTCGCATGAGGTATCGATATAGGCCAGATGGCAGAAATGTTGATAGATCGCAAAAATGAGCGCCTTGCGCTATCAGATACTGAATACGAAAATCTTCTTTGAATACTTGGAGATTTGATTTTTTGTATACAGTACAGAACATTAAAACGCTTTGATTGTGCGTGTGCAGCAATTGATCCACGATGGGCGCAAGACAATCAAGGTCGTTGTTATGTCGAATACAAAAGATATGCAAATCAGGAGCAGACATTATCCGCTGATTAACCCTCTTCATCATTTACCACATGCAGCATTGCGTGCTTTGCTTGATGCCATTCTGTTGCATATGAGCAATTTTTATAGGCATCAAAGTAAGGGCCACCTTCAGTAAAGTGTAAGTTGCTGATGTCACTGATAGGTAGATGAGGGTCGTAGTCCACTAAATGATTCCAGCGTTTAGGGAGTGTGCCAATGCGCTCATCTGAGTCGAGCCATTTAAACTGGTGTAAATCTAATCCTGATGCAGTATTTACATATTCAGGCGTCAGTTGTGTACAAGCGGCACAATTGATGAGCATGAGGCTAGACCAATTTTTTTTTTCATATTGAGTTTGAACCTGGTCGAGAAATTTTTTCGTTTTTGTGGGGGCATGTTTGTGCTGAACACACATGACGGCATAACGGTCATCTCGCAAGGCCCACAGTGCTTGAATATCATCAAATACCAGCATGTCACAGTCCATAAAAATGGCCCACCCTTGATACTCACAGAGTGCTGGGATCAAAAATCGAGAAAAAGCAAATGCTGTTGATTGTAATGGACTGGGTGTTCTCCAAAACAACTCTTTAAGATGGTGTTGAGCTACAGGCGTGCTCGAAACAGGCTGAGTGCTGTGTTGCATGATGCTGTATTGCAGTACGTTATAGGCAACTGTTTCTTTCGAATCAAACCCGATGAAGACCCTAATCATAGCTTTCCCTAACTCAATCAATAACTGCGAGGCATCCTAACATGCTGTAAAATTATTTTAAAAACATTTATTATAGCAGTGTTATGTTTGTGTTAAAGGTTGGACGATGAGCCAAGCTATGCGTCGTTTTCCCACCTGAATTAAGGTGGGCTCTGTTTGAATAGGAAGGTCAATATTATCTTCAACACGGGTTTGGTTGATACGGACTGCGCCTTGTCGAATGAGGCGTAAGGCCTCAGAAGTGGATTGAACCAACTGTGCCATTTTCAGTGCTTGTGCCAGGGGGAGCGATGTCTCGCATGTTAAGTGATGGGTGGGGATATCTTCAGGCAATTGATGTTTTGAAAAGCGATCAATAAAGGCCTGTTGGGCGTGAGTTGCCGTATCTTCTCCGTGAAATCGTGCCACACAGGCATGGGCCAATTTAAGTTTAATATCTCGAGGGTTGCAGCCTTTCTCAACATCTATTTTCCATTGAGATATAGTCGCTGAATCATATAAAGATAGGACTTCTAAATAGCGCCACATCAGCGTATCGCTGATCGACATGAGGCGACCAAAGCTTTCATCAGGCGGATCTTGGATATCTACGGTATTACCTTGGGATTTAGACATTTTTTTCTCACCATCTAGTCCTTCTAGCAGCGGCAAGGTCATGATGGTTTGTTCGGGTTGTTGATAGGCATGCTGTAGGGTACGGCCCATCAGAAGGTTAAAGAGCTGATCACTGCCACCGATTTCAATATCTGCTTTGAGTTGGACAGAATCATAGCCTTGCAAGATAGGGTAAAGAAATTCATGAATGGCAATAGGGCGTTGTTGTCGATAGCGCGTCGAAAAATCTTCACGTTCTAGCATACGCGCAACTGTTTGATGGCTGGCCAAGCGAATGAGGTCTGCAGCGGACAGGGGACTCAGCCAGGTATGATTATAGGCAATCTGCACACGTTCGAGGTCTAGCAAACAGCTGACTTGGTCTTGATAAGTTTGAGCGAACTGTTGAATGTCTTCAGGCGTCAGCATGGGGCGTGTGATATTGCTGCCGCTGGGATCACCAATCATGGCGGTGAAATCTCCAATGAGAAAGATCACTTCATGGCCGAGGTCTTGAAAGGTTTTGAGCTTATTGAGCAAGACGGTGTGGCCCAAATGCAGGTCAGATGCTGTTGGGTCAAAGCCCGCTTTGACACGCAGGGGGCGTTCTGCTGCTAATAAGGTTTTAAGGCCATCGTGAGGAAGGACCTCGACGGTGCCCTGCGTCAATAAAGCGATCTGTTCGTCTAGTGTGCTCATGGCCTATCACCTCCGAATAGCACTCTATCGCAGTCTGTCAGGCAGGGGCAAGTGTTTCATGGTTTCAACCGCTTTGGAATTCAGTGAGCAGAAGATGATCCAGGGCAGTTGTAGGTTGACCGATTTTAAGCAGCCGGGTAGACTGAGCCAGCATTAAATGAAACAGGTGATGGTGTCAGCGTATGAGGGACGACATCATAAAGTTAACTGCATCAATCGCATGATGCATGAGGTGAATATGGGAAAGCAGCTAAGAAATTGGGTCTTAATGGGCTTGTTTTGTGCTTTGTGTTTAGGGGCAGGCGCTTGGGCGCATCGAAATGTTGCATCGTTGTCAGCGTGGTTGATGGGGGGGCATTGGCATCATGTGACGGTGCGTTCAGGCGATACCTTATTGTCTATTTTTAAAAGACATCATTGGTCACGTACTGCGATCTACCAAATGATGCAACTTAAGCCGGTGCATATAGCCTTGAAGGCCCTCAAGCCGGGGCAGCAGTTGTCTGTATTGGCTCGAAAATCGGCTATATTGGCGTTACATATACCTGTAAATGCTACAGAAACATGGGTGATCATGCGTGAAGCAGATCATTTTACCGCACGACGGCACACACAAGATGATCAAACAGTATTCAAACACCAGCAATTCACTATTGCGCATACATTGTATGGTTCAGCACACACAGCACATGTGCCCGCTACCTTGGTGGCTCAATTGGTTCAGACTTTACAAGATCGCATTGATTTTGATCATTCGGTTCATTCAGGAGATACGGTGGCATTGGCCTATCAGACGCCTCAATCGATTGCTCAGGGTGATGCGCGGCTGTTGGATGCAACGTTTTGTCATCAATCACGCTGTCATCGATCGATACGCTTTACGGATGATCAGGGGGTAACAGGTTATTACACGCCGAAGGGTTTCAGTGTTCAGCCTGCATTTGATCGTACACCGTTAGACCATTTTCGCATCAGTTCTTCATTTTCAAAAAGCCGTTGGCACCCTATTTTTCATCGTTGGCATGCACATTCAGGGGTGGATTTAGCGGCCCCTATGGGGACTGCAGTGCATTCAACAGGGGCAGGGCGTGTGGTGTATTCAGGGGCGCAAGGGGGGTATGGGCGCGTAGTGATCTTGCAGCATGGCGCACGGTATCGCACAGTATACGCGCATTTATCTAAAATTGCCTCTGTGGCTTTGCGGTCTGGGCGGCATGTGGCGCGCGGCCAGGTGATTGGTTATGTTGGACAAACAGGTATTGCAACGGGGCCACACTGTCATTATGAATTTAGAATCAATGGAGAGGCAGTCAATCCCATGCGTGTGCATTTGCCTAAACGACATCGGCTGGTTGGGCAACAGCGGGTTCAATTTCAAAAGATGGTTAAGCGCCTGGATGCTCGGATGACAGCCTAATGGCTGCATACCTTGGGTTAATGATTGGCAGCAGTGCAGATGGCATTGATGCGGCGCTCATTGAATGTGATTCAAAGCATTGCACATTATTGGGTGAGCATACACAGGCTTTAGAGCCCTCCATTCGAGAGAAAATATTAGCCTTTTCGATCAACCAAGAGGGTTCCATTCAGATGCAGTGTACGCTAGATGCAGTATTAGGCCGATGCTTGGCTGATGCAGCAGAGGCGCTATTGGACAAAATTCCGTATCCAATAGAAACCGTGCAGGCTGTGGGTGTGCATGGGGCGACGTGTTTGCATCAACCAACGGATGCTACAGCGCCGACCAGTATTCAGTTGGGAGATCCCAATATCATTGCGGCTCAGCTCAATCGACCTGTGGTGTCTGATTTTCGTCGTGCAGACATTGCATCGGGGGGGCAAGGTGCTCCTTTAACGCCAGCATTCCATCATTTCTGGTGGCATCAATCTCATCCCAGCGCTTCAGCTGGAAAGGCTGTGGTTGTCAATATTGGCGGCATGGCAAACATCACAGCATGGCCAGACGGTCAATTGATGGGTTTTGATACAGGGCCCGGAAATGTGTTGATGGACGCTTGGATTCAGTCGCAGCAGGGGTTGATGTACGATGCAGATGGTGTCTGGGCGGCATCTGGCCAGGTGATTCCAGAGCTGTTGTCTTGTTTTCAGAAGGATTCTTATTTTTCAGAACCCTGGCCCAAAAGTACCAGTCGGCAGTATTTCAATTTAGGTTGGATTCAAGCCCATTTAAACGCTCAAACAAGCCATGCACCTGAAGATGTTCAAGCGACGCTGTGCGCGTTAACGGCTTGGAGCGTGGCACAAGCTGTTCAAGCATGTGTGGTGGGGTGTGATCAAATATGGATCTGTGGGGGTGGGGTGCATAATGCAGCGTTGATGCAGGCATTAAGCGAGCGCTGCCCTGGTTGTGCAGTCGCATCTACTGCGAAGGCTGGGTGGTCTCCAGATGCTGTAGAGTCGTCAGCATTTGCGTGGTTTGCGTATTTACGTCTTAAAGGGCAATCAGCACGTGTAGCATCTGTTACAGGTGCACAGCGTCACGTTGTTCTGGGCGGAATCTACCAGCCGGCTTGATCAGGCTGTCACGGATTACGCTTGAATTCTAAATGCTATTTTTAAGCTTTCCTTAATGTTTCATAAGTAGGAAGCATTATAATTGCACTCTATTGTCTTTTATCTAATTATGTGCTCAATCATAATATTATAGAAAGCATGTCCTATAATAAGAATAAGAGGAAGAAAATGCTCAATCCAAATAATAATAAAAGACCAATCGGTAATATCGTTGATGCTGACCATGATCATGATCATGGTTATGATGCTGATGATGAGGATGGTTGCAGTCATAGGGCTAAGAAAACTTATGTTGGAGCTTTTTCCTTCTTAAAACCAGAACCAGAACCAGAGCCAGAGCCAGAACCAAAAGCAGAGCCAGAACCAGCG
>JAAZZZ010000038.1 GCA_014238985.1 Gammaproteobacteria bacterium | reverse complement strand
GCCGATTCAGCACCACAACCTGCTGCGCCACTGCAGCATGAAGCACAACAACCACCCATCCATATCATCTCAAATCATCCGCCTTCAATACCCGCTCAACCTGAAGGTCCAGCAATCAAACCACCACAGCCTGAAGGTCCAGCACCTAATACTGCTGCAGCACCCACACCTCCACCCACTCAAACATCAGAGCAACCTTCCCCTGTCACTGAAAACCCACCTGTTCAATCCGCTGAGCAGAAAACTGCATCCACACCCGAAGAATCTAAAACCACAACACCCTCATGGACCAAAGCATTGAAAGAACTTTTTAATTAATTTCATAGAATTATCTGCCCACAGAGCAGCTCAACTTATTGAGCTGCTCTGTGGGTCGGTGTCTTAACACCTCTCAATGGCCCCCATAACAACAGCATCGATAACAATGCACACACTGTTGCCCCACTCCACAGTCCAACCCACCCGAAAGTTTCAGCCGCTTGTCCGACCAACGGACCCAACAGCACCCTTGGAATTGCAACCAATGCAGTCAACCAGGCAAATTGTGTCATAATATGTTCTTTATCGCACCAACGCATCAAAACCACCATCAAAGCAGTTGTGGCGATGCCTGAGCAAAAGCACTCTGCAGCCACCGTCAAACTCACAGCCCATAACGAAACCGTTGTGCCCCCAAGTGCTAACCCAATATAGGGTAAACAACTCAAAGCTTGTAACACTGAGCCCGTCCATAATACCTGTTTAACATTCGTCTTTCTCAACCAAACCCCAGCTATCAATGCGCCTAAAATCGTTGCTACGATACCCACTACTTTATATAACACGCCCACCACACTTAAACTCAACTGACAGTGCTTCAGTAAAAAAACGCCCCCCAAATTTGCAACCACTGCATCAGCAAGACGATAGACCACAATCAAACATAACCAGGCTACAACTTGATCGTGCCGACACAATCCAGACCATGCAGTACGCCATAATGACACTGACTCAGCTTGAACTGAACGTTGCCAAGGCGTACGTGGACTCAATGCCACCCAAACCAATCCAAACAACATGACCCCAGCAGATAATTCATACGCCCAACGCCAGCCGACTTGATCGGCAATGACCCATAACACACCCCCTGATAACATCATAGCTAAACGATACCCCATCATGTTGAGGGCTGAGCCCAACCCATATTCCCGCTCCGATAACAACTCAACACGATAGGCATCAATCGCTAAATCTTGTGTGGCAGAAGCCAAAACCACAATCAAGGCAGATATTTTCCAAACCATTAAATGTGTTGAACTCAAAGCGATACTCAGCAAACCAATAACGATGATAACCTGCGCCATCATCATCCAAATATGTCGCCCCGTATGTGTCTGACTGAAACGATAATAATCTAATAAAGGGGCCCAGGCCCATTTGAGTAAATAGGGCAACCCCAACCAACTGAGTGCACCAATTTCAACCAATGATAATCCTCGATCAGCACCCCATGCTTGTAAGGTTGAACTGGTCAATAATAATGGAAACCCAGAAAAAAACCCAAGCCCAAATACCACGCCCAAAGGCCAATAGGCTAAGTCCTCTAACCCCATGATATTTAAGATTGATTTACTTTGCATACGCTACCTATTCATGCACACCTGAAGTGTAAAATCAATGGCCTGTATATGCTTAGTCAACGCACCTACAGCAATACGAGCTACTCCGGTTTCTGCAATCAACCGCACTTGATCCATATCAACCCCCCCTGAAGCTTCAAGCATTGTACGCCCTGCCGTTATTTTGACTGCTTGAATCAATGCATTTAAATCAAAATTATCCAATAATATCAGTGGCACTTTACACGCTAAAGCTTCATCAAGCTGATCCAGTTTTTCAATTTCAACCTCTAAAGGCAATGCGGGATGCTGTTGTCGTGCCTGCGTCACACACGCCGTGATTGAACCCAATGCACGAATATGATTTTCTTTGATCAAAAATGCATCATATAACCCCATACGATGATTATACCCACCGCCAATACGCACGGCATGTTTTTGCGCCATACGCCAGCCTGGCAGTGTTTTGCGTGTATCATAAATTTGGGCGCGCGTACTTGAAATACAGTTCACATAGGATGCTGTGTGTGTCGATACCGCTGATAATGTCTGTAAGAAATTTAAGGCTGTCCGCTCTGCCATCAATACGGCAGTACCTGGACCTTTAACGGTTGCCACACAGGTTTGTGGCTGCACACAGGCGCCTTCTTGATGATGCCATGTGAGGATGACACGCGCATCAATCTGTCGGAAGACTTCATCCACATAACTGCAGCCACATAGTACACAAAACTCTCGTGTAATCAATGCCGCTTCAAGTTCTTGTTCTTCAGACAACAATGCAGATGATACATCCCCAGAGCCTACATCTTCAGCCAACGCTATCTGCACATGCTGTGCTAAGGATAAGCCCTGTGTCTCAGTGGGCATTCCACCAACCCAAACAGCGCAACCCCCAACGCACAGGACCATACAACACATACGCAGTAAAAATACCCCACAACACCCACGGAGGATTCATGACCACCGCTGCGCATAGCCCTACAATGATACACACAGAAAGTTTTGAATACTGATGCTGAAAATCAATGTGCTTGAAGCTTGGATAAGTCACCGAACTGACCATCAAAACACCTAGTACCAATGACAGTCCAGATAGAATCACAACCCACAACACCGTGAAAGGCTCGCCATGTAAAACCCACAAAGTTGCAGACAATAAAGCTGCTGCAGAAGGACAAGGTAATCCTATAAAATCATCCTTTGAAGCCTCTCCAAGGTTAAATCGCGCTAACCGAATGGCGGTGAAAGCAGCATATACAAAAGCCAATGCCCAACCAATATGCCCTAAATGATTTAAAGCCCCTGTCAGTAACATCACAGCAGGTGCTACACCAAATGCCACCATGTCAGATAAACTGTCATACTGCTTTCCAAATTCAGACTGTGTGTCTGTTAAGCGTGCAACTCGGCCATCTAAACCATCCGCAATCATTGCTAAAAAAATCGCTTTTGCAGCCGATGCATGTGCGCCTTGAATCGCCAAAGCAATGGCAATAAAACCGCAACATAATGCTAAAGTGGTCAAAATATTTGGCAGTAAATAAATGCCTTTAAAATTAGAACTGCTGACTGTTTGCTGATTCATATAATACCTTTTTCAAAATATGCGCCCATGAACGCCTTTCATGATGCATCATCCTCTCATTAGACTACCACGCTTTTATCTTGAAAATCCACTTCACTGTAATGCTACCTTGTCATTGAAAAGCTTGTTATACTGTCATTCTTTTCCCCAACACTGAGTCGAGAGATTGTCCATGGCACACTTGCCCATTAAACCCCCCTTGGCAGAGGAATATAAGTTGCCAGTCAGTTTTTTATGGACTTATTTCCGTGGGGTACGACTCTTTCGGCGCTATACGGGGCCAACCATCACAATATACGGCTCTGCTCGCTTTAATTCAGACAACAGCTGGTATCAAAAAACAATGGATTTATCTGAGACCTTAGCTCAAGCAGGTTTTGGCATCATGACAGGCGGCGGTCCAGGCCTGATGGAAGCGGCCAATCAAGGCGCTCATAAAACAGGCAAACATTCCCTCGGTTGTTGTATGCAACTACCTGGGGAACAACACAGCAATATGTTTCTAGATGTTTTTTTAGTGTGTCGTTACTTTTTCGTTCGAAAAATTTTGCTCACCCGATTTTCATGTGCCTTCATTGCCTGTCCAGGCGGCTATGGGACACTCGATGAATTATTTGAAATTCTCACATTAATTCGCACACGCCAAATTAAAAATTACCCGGTCATTTTATTTGGCACCGCCTACTGGAAGCCTTTATTAAGCTTTTTAAAATGCACCTTGCTTGAAAAAGGCGCTATTGACCAAAAAGACATCGACTGCTTATTCATCTTGGATGATCCAAATGAAATTCTTAATGTCATTAACCGTTGCTATCCATGACAAAACTACATACTGAAACTGTTTTTCATGATGGCGATGCTTATTTTGATGCCCTTCTCAAGGATATTAATGGCTCAAAGTATTCGATTGATATGGAAATCTACGCTTTTCATACAGACACATTGGGACAGACTATTTCAGATGCCCTCATTCAAGCAGCAAACAGAGGTGTGGCGGTTCGCATTTTAGTGGATGGTGCCGGCACGCCCAGTTGGGGAGGCCAATTTGTGCATCGTTTAGATCAAGCAGGCGTTTTATCTAGAATCTTTCATCCTTTTCCATGGCGTTTATCACAATTTAACCGTGCCGTCTCTCGTAAACCTTGGCTGAAAAATATCACGCATTTCATTGCTAATATCAACTCAAGAAATCATCGGAAAACCATCATCATTGACGATCAAATCACCTATATTGGTTCTCGCAACATTGATCAACGTCATCTGAGCATACAACGCGGTGGGCGGGCTTGGCGAGACACCACCATTCGTCTCGGCAATGCACACATTGACATGCTTAAAATGGCCTTTGAAAAGTCATGGGGACACATTCCACAGCAGCTGAAAATACACTTTCAGCGATATTTTCAATCGATTAATACGCATATGCTCATTCGCCTCAATGATTCGCGCTACTTAAGGCGTGTGATGTACAAACACCTCCTCAAACGTATTGCACGTGCACGTCATCGCATTTGGATCACCAATGCGTATTTCATTCCAGATCATTTCCTGCTTAAAAAAATTAAGGAAGCGGCGCGATCTGGTATTGATGTTCGAATTTTACTGCCTCATACCTCAGACATCCCCATGATGCCTTGGGCCTCAGAGCTTTTTTATCATTCATTACATCAAGCGGGCGTTCGAATTTTTGAATATCTACCCAGCATGCTGCACGCCAAAACAGTCATCATTGACCAATGGGTTTTGGTGGGCACAAGCAACCTCAATCATCGCAGTTTGCTCCATGATCTTGAAGTCGACATTGCTCTAAAATACGAAACCAGCCGTCAAACAGTGATTCAACATTTTCAAAAAGACCTGAAACACGCCAAAGAAATTCTCAATCCTGCAAAACAAAGAAGACCCTGGTTTAAACGCATGATTGGGCGCTTATGCCTCATCCTCAAATATATTATTTAACATTTCACATCGATTTGTTTTGCACTTAACGCCCTTTTATCCCTCTGTTGCAGCCTTTAAAATAAATTAACCGTGATGCAACGTGATACCCCCCATGGCAACAACAAACATATATCCCAAAAATAGTAATAATAAGCACCCCCCTTCCCAACGCCTGATCACAGCTTGACGTGGCATGCCATTGTAGATAAACACCCACAACGCTAAAGTAATCAGAATCATCGCTGTGCAATCACGCCATAGAATATTGGAATCAATTTGGCCAGGCGCCAACAGCGCTGGAATGGCCACAACACCTAAAATACCGAAAATATTCGAACCGATGATATTGCCCACTGCCATATCATCCTGCCCATGACGCAAACACATCAAAGAAGTCACTAACTCAGGCAAACTTGTACCAACGGCCACAATGGTTAAACCAATCACCAAATCACTGACCCCTAAAAAATGCGCTATAGCAGACGCAGCATCCACTAAAAAATGAGCACTTATCAGCAAACCAATTAAACTCAACACTGTCAGACCCATGCTGCGCCAAAACGGTTGATGCGTGCGCTCAGATACCTTCAAATCCGCATACACAGATGATGCAGTTTCACGTCGCATGCTGCGAATAATCCATATCAATAATCCTGTCAAAGTGAGCAACAAAATCACGCCATCTAAACGACCTAAAAACTGATCCAATAGCAACAATACGGCCAGTAATAAAGTCATGGTCAAGATGGGCAATTCTCTTCGAAATAATTCAGCATTAATACGCAATTCACGCACACAAGCAGTGCACCCTAACACCATACCAATATTTGCAATATAAGAGCCCAGTGCATTACCTAAAGATAGCCCCACATGATGATGTGTTAAAGCCACAAATGAGACCAACATTTCTGGAAACGTCGTGGCAAAGCCTACGAGGACTGTCCCCACCAACAATGGAGACCAATGCATTCGAGTTGAAATGGCCACAGCGCCTGAGACAAAACGATCTGCAGATAAAGCCAGTATCAACAAACTGAATATCACTTGTACTATCATCAACCACATAAGTCTCTCCACATCATACTTTACAAGATACTATGCACCGCTTGTGCCCTTGCATCAAGCATGTCACACTATGGCATGGACATTGCGTATAGACAATTGCACAATCACTTAAAAAGCAACGCGCTGGATCTCTATTGGCTGAGTTCAGATGAAGTTTTTCTTTTGTATGATACACAACAACGTATTTCAGCATCATTGCAGCACAAAGGATTCATTCCTCATCGACTGACTTTAAACACATCTTCAGATTGGTCAGTCCTTGAACACACCCTGACAACAGGTTGTCTATTTGATACCACACGCTGTTTATTGGTTGATGCCACTCAAATCAAGCTCAATGCTAAGTTTGCTCAACACTGGTTGGCCTTGTGCCAAAAACGTCAACCTTCACTGTGCCTTTGTCTCAGTACTGCACGTGTTTCTGCAGCTCAAAAAAAGACTCAATGGTTTTCAAACATGCAACAGGCCCATGGCTGTATGTATATTTGGCCACTGAATTCATCCGAATTTCATCATTGGTTACAGGCTCGATTAGCCCACTTTCATCTCAAATTGACCTCAGAGGCTTTCAGCACATTTCAATCACTCAGCCAATCTGACCCCAAAGTCAGCTCAGATATGATTGAAAAATTAGCTTTAATTTATGGCGAACACGCTACACTTGATCCAACAGATATTTTAAAAGCATACTCCAACACCACACCTATCTCCACTTTTGATATTTGTAATGCAGCCCTCAATGGACACTCTAAAGACTGTTTGCGCCACCTTGCAGCACTCAACAATACGCCCCACATTCCCATTGCATTGTGGGGATTACTCAACAACACCTTAAAACGACTGATCACCGCGAAAATGCTCATCGACTCAGGCAAAACTGCCCATACCGTCATCCGTCAAGTAACACGTAATGCACAAGAACAAGAACGTTTTGCCTCTACTTTACGCCGCCTCAACATTCAAACACTCGAACACATTCAACAGCATCTATGGACATTGGAGCTCAGCATTAAAGGGCTAAACTCATTAGATCCCTGGCACATCATCCATCAAATTTTACTACAACTCAGCACCACAAGGTCTCATCATGTCTGATCTCTCTTCCTTAGAATGTATATTGGGTG
>JAAZZZ010000037.1 GCA_014238985.1 Gammaproteobacteria bacterium | reverse complement strand
TATGGGTATACTGCCGTTGTGCACGCGTCACCGTGGCGCATCAAGACCTTACACACATCATCACGCTCATACATGCCTGCTGGCCAAGCAGTCCCTTTGAATTCGTTGAAACCACTGTCTTAAAAAGCTGGGAACGAAGCAACGTCAGCTATTTAAATCAATTGAGATTAGATTTAGTATAACCCCATAGACTGAATACGCTTGTCTTCAAATAAAGCCCGAATTATACTGTGATTCAATTGACCCTGTGAGAATACAATGCCTGATCAAATAGTGGTTGCAGCGCTCTATCAATTCACCCCTCTGCACGATTTAAAAAATTTACAACAGACGCTGTACACCTGTTGCCAAAAGCACTTGATCAAAGGCACTGTATTAATTGCGCCTGAGGGCATCAATGGCACTGTTTCGGGCACACGCCCCAGCATTGATGCACTCAAAAAATGCTTAGAACAAGAGCTTGAACTTCAAGCCCTTAATTATAAAGAATCCTTTTGCACAACCGATCCATTCCTAAGACTGAAAATAAAACTCAAAAAAGAAATTGTCACCCTAGGCGACACCCGCATTGATCCTCTCAAAACAGTGGGCACTTACGTGGATGCAACAGAGTGGAATGCCCTTATCAATGACCCTGATGTGCTGGTGCTCGACACACGCAATGATTATGAAACCAACATCGGTCATTTTAAAAACGCACACATACCCAACACTCAAGTGTTTCGAGAATTCCCTGAATATGTTCGCACACAGTTAAAGCAACACAAAAAAACTAAAGTGGCCATGTATTGCACTGGGGGCATTCGTTGTGAAAAAGCTTCATCCTTCATGCTCGATGAAGGGTTTGAAACTGTATACCACCTTAAAGGCGGCATTTTAAAATACCTCGAAGAAACCTCACCCACCCAAAGCCTTTGGCAAGGCGCCTGTTTTGTATTTGATGAACGCGTCGCGCTGGATGCACAGCTCAAACCGGATACCTACACCCAATGTTATGGCTGTCGACATCCTTTAACGCCGGAAGAAGCAGAGGACTTGGTCACAATCAAAGGGGTGTGCTGCCCACACTGCCATACGCAAACGTCACCTGAGCAAAAAGCACGCTTTGCTGAAAGGGAAAAACAAATGCAATTGTCCAAAACCCGCGGACAAAAACATTTAGCACATGGAAACTGATCTTCCCATACTCTATTCTTTTCGGCGCTGCCCTTATGCCATTCGTGCACGCACAGCGCTCGCATTGTCTGGCATACCCTACATATTAAGAGAAATCGATTTAAAAAATAAAGCACCTGAGCTCCTTGAAGCGTCCCCTAAAGGCACCGTACCCGTATTAAAACTACCTTCTGGTCAAATTTTAGAAGAAAGTTTGGAGATTGTTAATTGGGCCATACAGCACACCCAAAACCCTATCTGGGCGCAAGACATTGATCCTCAACTGATCCAAGCATATCTAGCACCTCTGCAGCATGACTACATCCCTGCGCTCAATCGTTTTAAGTATCCTGATCAACATTCTGATCATGACCGACACGCCGATCAAGCACAACTGCTCGAACACTTAACACACTGGAATAATCAACTCACCCATCAACGTTTTTTATGCACTGAGATGCCCTCATCTGTTGATATTGCGGTCTTTCCAATGATACGACAAACACATATTGCAGATGCCCCATGGTTTGATGCTTTACCCCTGCCCGCGCTTCATACATGGTTTCAAGGTTGGCTCAACACACTCGAGCATCATACGATCATGACCAAACATATTGCTTGGCAAGCAGGCGATGAACCCATCGTTATAGAGAATACCGCTTTTAGTCAATGACACTGACCATCATGAGCTATGCAAAAAAATTTGAGCACTCCCCTTTTCACAACACAATTTGACGGACTTAATTACACCATGCATGCTTCCCCCTTATCGTAAAATAGTAATTCAAATAGTATTAAATTATGCAAAACGAGTCAATATTCCGCTCAGTTGTCTCACAAAATAAGCGCACATGCAGTCAAAGAACATCGTTTATATTTGAATAACACATGATTTGAGCTTTCAGATCAGGCGTTGCAATTGATCACACAATAGCTCGCAACCTTACACCTGAGCCTGTGTAGGAAATCAGCCTTATCAAGGCAAGGTCAGTTCATGCACATTAAGAAAAACCGGCAACAATATTGCTCAAATATTCAATGATAATTTTAGAAGACTCATATAACAGATAAAATTTCTGATAGGATCATCGGTAAGTTTGTAGATGCTTATCAGGGATTGTCTCAGGGATTGAGACGTAACAAGGACGTTTCTTTTATCGACACAAACACATTAAACATCTAAAGATTCTAATGCTTTATAACCTGATTTATTCGTTTTCAAGTGCGCGGCCATACATTCATACAATTTAAGCTGCTTAAACCTGATACAAAATTGTTCTATTATGACCCGCATATACAAAATATGAAAGCACACAAGAAGCCATGTCAAAATAATCTTTAAATGCGAAGACTTTGATAAAACATGTTGTATCCCTACACTCCAAGATGAAGGTAGAAAGTGCTGCAAATACAAAGTACTCCACCAAAATTGCATTTTCAAAGCATTAACAGGCAATGGTCCAGACATCAACACAGGCACTTTAGACACAGCATCAGTTTTGAGTATAGGAAATATATGAGACATCCACGCGTCATAACACATCATCCCCACACTGATATAAAATATCAAGCATAGCGCCGCTGGCGTCCACCAGTGGCTTTGAAACTTCACCCAAGCTCGATACACGCTCAAAGTGCTTCGTGAACGAAATGGCTCTGAGTGTATGTGACGAAATAAAGCCTCTCGATCTGGAAGGCCCATTAAACGCATCGTAGCAGTATACGTCACCTCATAGGTCCTAAATGTCAGCATTTGAAATTCAATTAAACCTCTAAAAATAATGATCATACCCACAAGAAAAAGCAACGCATCAAAACGGCCACGCGCATGAAACCAACCCTGATGCCCTAATAAGATAAGCATCAAATCAATCATCAAAATAAATACAATCAGCCAAAAACAGCTTTGCAGTAATACAACACCTGCCAAGCGCTTAAACATTAAAAAATCTAAAATGTTACGCAGTGATTGATTCATCACATCATGGCCGCTCTAATGATGCAGAAATTTCTTGTAAAACCTCATATTTCCTAAAATTCACAATCAGCGTTTCGATGAGAATTCTCAACACAAGCGGACCGACTACAAGAAGACCCAAACCCATAGCCCATTGATGCCTCCATAAAAAGACACCCCCCACTACAAATATCATAGCCAAACAAATCCAAAACACCACTTGTAGAATAAGCGGCACACACATACGATGAAACCCAAGCCACTGATCCAATTGTGTCATCTGTTTGCCCCCTCAATCAAAATCAAAACACGGCCAAGTCTAAAATAACCATTGAGCAAAATCAAATTATTTAAAACCCCACACAAGTAGACGGTATGACAACATCGACAGTACAGCGCTCACAGGTAAAGTGATGATCCAAGAAATGACAATATTTTTCACCACACGTAGGTTAATGGACCCAATTCCACGGGCTAAGCCCACACCTAATAATGCACCTACAAGAATTTGAGTGGTTGACACTGGCAACCCTAAACCTGAACAAATGATCACCGTAGCTGCAGTTGAAAGTTGCGCAGCAAATCCTCGACTGGGTGTTAATTCTGTAATACGCACACCTATCGTCGCAATCACACGGTATCCATATATTGCCAACCCCAAAACAACACCTATTGCACCTAACACCACCAACCAAAAAGGCAATAACGTAGCCTGTTTAATCTGCCCCCCTGTTTGAATGAGATCATACACCGCAGCCATAGGGCCAATCGCATTGGCCGTATCATTAGAGCCATGTGCAAACGCCATGGCACACGCTGTAAACACTGCCAACACACCAAATGCACGCTCTAACAGTTTGAAATTAACAATTTTTGCATCTAACTGTACATTTTTCTCACACATCAATAATCGCTTCATCCAATAAAAACCGATCACCGAAAAAACCACACTGATCACAAGACTCAATGACCAAATAACCTCCTTAGAAAGAAAAACACCTAAGGGTTTAAGCCCTTGAGAGAGCGTCACCCAACTGATCGTCATACTGACAAGAAATACGTAAACAGGCATATAACGTAAGATTGCACGATACGGTTGCGGTGCGGCCAAAATCCCTCGTTGCACAGATAAAAACAATAAAAACGCACCCAATGCAGCAATTGCAGGTGTCACAAACCAACTCAAAGCGATATTCACCACAACCTGCCAATGAATATGATGAATTCCAAGACCAATCGCTGCAAAACCAATCACAGCCCCTACAATCGCATGTGTTGTCGAGACAGGCCAACCAAAAGCAGTAGCCAAAATAAGCCACGCACCTGCAGCAATTAACGATGCAATCATACCCAAAACTAACAATTCAGGGGTATGCGCAAATTGACTGATATCAATGATGCCATGTGATAAAGTCTGACTGACTTGTCCACTGGCCAGCAAAGCACCTAAAGCTTCAAACACCCCTGCTACAATCACTGCTTGACGTAAGGTTAAAACATTCGCCCCCACTGAAGTGCCCATGGCATTTGCAACATCATTGGCCCCAACAGCACCCGCCATTAAAAGACCAAAAAACAATGTAATTCCCATTAAGAGTACACTATGCTCTATCAACAACACGATGATTCTCCTGAACAAATCAAACGAAAGAAGTGCCTTTTTGGGTGGTGTCTGTCAATGATTCAGGTGTTGAACGTTGAATAAATTCAGACAGCAACTGTACCAATGTTTGGCGACCTTCTTTCACCCCCGCCAATGTCACATCATGACCCAACGCCTGATCACTGAGGCCTGCTGCAGGATTAGACACCACTGACAGCCCAAGCACGCGACAGTTAAAATAGCGCGCAATCAATACTTCAGGAATCATAGACATTGCAACAACATCTGCGCCCATCGTTCGAAAAGCCCGAATCTCTGCAGGTGTTTCAAAACTAGGGCCTAATACACCGCAATAAATCCCTTCTTTCAAAGAAAGGTTGTGTTCTGCTGAAATAGATAACAATTGTTTTCGAAGGTCAAGATCATACGCTGTATCCATACTGATGAAAGGCGGGGGGGCAATGCCCACCAATGGATTTTTAAATTGTAAATTAATATGATCTGTGATGAGGACCACATCACCCACTGTTAAATCTGAACGAATGGCGCCTGCGGCATTCGTCACAATCACGGTTTGCACACCACAGCACCTTAAAGCAGATATCAAGGCAATGAATGTTTCGGCCGAAACACCTTCATACCAATGAGGGCGCCCTTGCAAACACACGATTGTTTGTCCTGCAAACACACCCACACACAGTTGCCCTGCATGCCCTTCAACAGTGCTTTCTTTTAAGTAGGGTATATCTGCATAAGACACTGTTCGACGATCTTCAAGCTGATCAGCGATGACACCTAAACCCGAACCTAGAATACAACCAACAGTGGCTTGGACTTCTCCGAAAGCCTCTTGAATCGCACGTTGAACTGCTTGTTGAATTTGATCTACATTCACCGAGCCTTCACTCATGGGCTAACATCAATAACAATCGATCACTGATAGATTCTGCTGCATCTGCTAAACGGCTCACCAGTGTAACGGCTTCGTACAAAAACATCACATCAACCGGAGGCAAAGTCGATTCAAGTCGAAACAATGCGCCCCGCACATCAACCGCACACGTATCTGCAATATGCTCCATTTTTGCAACCTTAGATAACATCTTTTCTAATAAATCTGAAATATTTCCGCTGAATCCACTGGCAAAAAACACCGACAGTTCTTCGATGGCATCTTGCGCATATTCGCACGTTTGTAAAGCCTGTGAGACTAAATCACGAAAAGGTGCATGAATATCTGGAGGTAAGGACATATTGCGTTCAATCATTAACACAGCAACATCTTGTAAGATGTTGGGGATACGGTCCTGAACTTTAATCAATTCTAAAATTTCAACACGCGGGACGGGGAGAAATAAACCTTTGTGCAAACTCAATCGAATATGCCGTTTAAAATCATCTGCTTCAGATTCTAATGCATGGATGTCTGCGCTGGTGCGTTCGGCTGCTGCCCAATCTTCTTGAATCACAGCGTCCACTAAGGGTGTCAGTAAATGAGCACATCGACACGCCAATTTCATGTGATGACGTAAAGAATCAAACGGAGATTTACCAATTAGGTCAAAAAATACGGGCTGAACCATCATCACCTCAAGGCGCTGGATATAACTGCTGCCATCCTACAAGGCCCAACCAGCCCTCGCAAGCCTTTTTAAGGCTTTTATCCGCTACGTAACAACATCACCACCACTGCAATGAAAGCAATTAAACCTAAAGCTAAAATAGCGAGCACATTTGAACTTTTAAGGAGATTTTCTGAAGAAAACCATTCAGGGTGATGCTGCACCTGACGATAGACCAACCACCCCGCTAAACCTAAACCACACACATACAGTAATGTGCCCCACTCTGACATGCCTCGCTCCTCAAACCTAGGTTGAGATTCATCATACGCACAATCTCACGCCTTGCAAAGGGTGACGCATCTGCTGCTTGATCTACGGCTTCAAAGAGGATTTTAAACCTCAAGCATCTTCTTTTATAAACTGTTAGGTGAAGCGCTCTGTTGAGACGCTTCTGCCTCCGCATCACCTAAGGCGCTACTGCCAATGTGAGGAACTACCGCTTCCAAAGGGCGGACTGATACCGCTGGACGTGCTCTATTGAGGGCGGAGCGGCTGCCACAGCAAAGACCACATAGTTTCCTCGGGTTACGTTTAGGTGTGCTTGATTGTCCTCTTGCTGCTGGTGCGGCGGACTTCTTCGATGCTTCTACCCCGAGTGCTCTTGCGCTGATTGCTTTTACTTTAAGCTCTGGCACTGCTGCTGAGGCTGCACCTGCTGCCGTTACTGCGTTTGCTCTTGCTGCGCTTGCTGGTTCTGGTTCTGGTTTTACGTGTTGCACGACTTTTGAAGAACTTAAGCTCAGCTGCTCTCTACGCCCATTCACCACAGCAGAAATTGTTATCTTAGTAGACGCATGTTTAGCTATACATTCTATTAGATCGTTATCTAATCTGTTCAGGAAGGAATTTTTAGATAAGCGCCCTAAACATAGCTTTGCAACAGCCAAGCGATGTTGAGCATGTTGTAGTGCAACGATCATATCCGTTAAGCGGTCTTCTAAGCTAAACCTTAAAACAAGGTCCTGTAAAGGCTCATAAACATTCTTTATATTCACAGCAAAAAACAGCGCTATCTGATGCGTATCACCTCGGTAGACACATAAAGTATTTTGCCCATTCCAGTGCTGTCGTTTCAAGACTAAGTTGTGTGTTTCTAAGAATGGCTTTAAAGTGCGCTGCTTCAATAAAATAGCCCTTAACTCAAAAATCATTGTCTCAAATTGACTTCTAGTTGCATCATCAGAGTTGATTCGATCAGCAGACTCTAACGGCAAATTAAAATATTGCTGTGCCTGTATGATTCGATCAAACAACGCCCGTGACGCAGGAGCACCCTCACCAAAACACCATCCATTGGGCGTGGGTTTTGACTTAAATGCTTTCATTTCA
>JAAZZZ010000036.1 GCA_014238985.1 Gammaproteobacteria bacterium | reverse complement strand
GGAGGGTTGGCTCCTGCATCAGTAGAGCGCTGAGAGCAGGCTCAGAGGAGCGAGCAGCCGTCAGGGCGTCTAAGGCTCTAGCTTGGACTGCGGCGCGGGGTTGTGGATCAGCCTGAAAACCAAGTTGGGATAGGTGGTGCCTGTCCTCCTCAGATGTTGATTCTGTAAAGAATTTGTGGATTTGCTGCTCAAGGAATAATTCTTCCTGAGAAGGTTCTTCACCCTTAGTCCATCGAAGCATCTGACGTGTGTCAAGTCGCTTTTCTAGGGCCCATTGGGCTATGTGGTTTTTACCCATAGAAGTATCACATGTGGTTTGAGTGTGTATGCTGATAATTTCAGAGTGATCCTCATTGAGCGTTAAGATAAGACTTGATTCGATCTGTATTGGAGCATCAACATTTTCACCATTTAGTTTGCGTTGTAAAAATGCAGTTCTTTCGAAAATCATTTGATGCGTTTCTGCATTGAATTCCACTGTTTGTGTTTGGCCTGCTCCTGATTTTAGAGTCAGTTGGTCAGAGTTTGGATCTACATCTTTTCTAGTAGCGTGCTCAAAGCGTTCTACGATGCGTTTTGTTCGATTCTGCATCTGAGTGCAGCTGTAAAGACTGCGTTGTCCGCCTATAATAGCGATATCTTGCATCAATGTTTTGTTTTGAAATATTTGACGTAGAGGACTATGCTGATCGAGCTCCATTTTATCTGTTAAATCATCTTCAATGGTCTCTGTATTGCTTAGTTGGCTCTGGCTCTTGCCGCTTAAGAACATTTCTGAAATGGCTGCCTTTACTCTGGATGCCTGTTCTTCCCCTGCTTGCCTGATGTGATTCGACGATTCATTCAGTTGATGAGACGCCCAGTTCATCTCCCGATGTTCTTCATTATAAAACAGCGCATCAGTGATGGATTGAGCCTGAGCATTGAAGGGTTCCGCTTCGTCATCAGAGGCGGAGTCGGTATTTTCAGGTGAGCTTGGGGGTGTTTCTGCATCTGATGATGCTATTTCTAGGTTGGATAATAGGTTGGCAGGAACCTGTTTGAGGGCTTCAGCGGCCTCTTTACGAGGTTGTTCTAATGTTGCTAATTCTTCCGCCGCTTCGGCTTGCTCATGTTTAATCTCCTTAAGCGTGGGTCTCTTATACAGGTGAGCACTGACGCCGATAACGGCCAGAATAACTCCGAGCATCAGCACACCCATGATCATACCTGTTAATAGTGTAGGGGTGAGTAGTGTTGCGTGCACAGCTGGCATCGTTGATAGCAGTCCGCTGTTGAATATGGAGGCCGTGGGGCCGCCAAACAACTCCATCCCTAGGGGTATGGCGCTGATACTGGTCATGATAAGAGGGATGACATACGATATAAGCCGTGAGAGTCTTCGCGTCGTTTTAGCATTTTTTGCATATGTGTTATCCTTCCTGAAAGTTGAGTAGAGTATGCCTGCGCAGAGTATGCCTGTGGCTAAGAGCATGGCAGGTAAGAGGGCTGTATTGACAACTAAGGTTGTGCTGATTAAATTAAATAGAGCACTGACGGGATTCATGCCTGTGATAACTGTTGATATGATCATGCCGATTGTAGCTAGGATACCTATCCTGATGGCCGGGCGTATTGCTCGATTGATTGTTTGACTTTTAGTGTTTGTGATTTGAGTATTAGTCTCGTTGGTAGGGGTGATGTCTTGATCAAATGACAGTCGTTTTTCTACAGTAAAACCAATTGATACAGTAATTGCTATGCTTAAGAGTAAGGTTAGGGCGGGAAGCGCTATTTGAGGCACAAGCGATGATGCAGGGAAAAAAGCAACAAGGCTGATATAGAGCGCAACACCTAGCGTGCAGGCAACTCCAATTGCCATTTTGCTGTTAATGTGCTGATGAGATTCACGCGTTTTTTTTAAACGATCTTGCCTGAATATAGCTGTGTAGTGTTCTGTGAGTGCTTTTTCTTCTTTGGCGGAGTCTATGTCAATTGGGGTGCTATCTAGCCTAAAGAGTGGGGTGCTATCTAGCCTAAAGAGTTTAGCAAACTGGTTGTCCTGGCTATTGTCAGCCATCCTCTGTAATGCCTTCCACAAAGAAGGAGGGGATTGCTGGGCAGTCATTTTTATGGCATGTCCTGCAAACCATAGTTCAACCTTATTAAAATGTTTTGTGCTTTTTTCTTTTGACAACATGGCTGTTGTTAGAAATTCAATTTTATCAGATGCGTCGATTGAATCTTCTGAATCTTCTCCGATTGTAACGCCCGTGTTTCTCCAGTTCGTTTTGTGTTGCCTAAGAGTACGCTTTAAATCTTCAGTTGAGTCGAATCCCATGCCTTGCATAAACGTTGGATGCTGTGTTAAGAATTCAGTTAATTGTATTTCAAGTTTCTCAAACTGTGTGTCTATGGCGCCTTCTTCAGTGTATTGCGCCTTATGATCTTGCGCTTTTCTTGTGGAAGATAAGGCATCGCATATGATCTTCCAACGTTCGTCTGAATGTGCGTCTGTAAGTATGTTGAGTAGCTGGTCGCTTGTGTTGCCTGCATCATTAGCAGTAAAGAGACCGTACATTGGTTGTGTTTGGCCCTGCTCAATACAGCGCTTTAGTATTGGAGCGGTTATTTTATTGTCAGTCTTTAGAAATTGACAGATCTGACTTTGTTGATTTGAGTTTGTAATATAACAGCGTGAGATAAATAACAATAATTCCTCTTTTTTCTTGAGTTCAGGATTTGTGCTTAGAGTAGTCAGAGCATCGAGTTCCGGGTTCGTTGCGTGTTCTAACCACCGAGTTTTAAAGTCATGATCAAATACTTCATCAATATCTTCATATTCATATGCTTCGAGCAAAGATTGTAATTCTGGCATCTGATCCATCGTTTTATGCAACAAAATTGTTGCTTGATCGATTTGAGCCTGTAGTTGATCACGAGAGAGAGGCGCCCATAGTATAGCATCTTCATCGAGCTTATGGTCTGCTTCGCATCGGCTCGTTAATGCAGTCGATCCTAAAAGCGATGTAGCAGTTATTAGGGTGAGATGGTCTGATGTCAGCGATAATCTGCCTTCCGCTTGTGTCACCTTTGCAATCTGCCCGAATGATAAAAGTGCATCAGGGTCTGTCGAAGAATATTGACTAGGGTCATTAGGGTCATAAGGGGCTACTGTAATCTCAATGCTGAGGTCGAGATCAAATGCATTAACCCTTAGGTTTTGCCCGTCCGCTTGATGTGCTGTTCTGGGCCCTCGATGTTCTGTTAAGCGTACAGATAATCCGTCCTCTCGAGTTTGTATGGAGCCTTCTATATTCAGCTTTAGATCTTCAGCTTGTATAACTTCTTTTACAGAACTGTGCGCAGATTTCGCATTACTATCAAGCTGAAGCGATCTACTGTTGAAAGCGGCTTCAGTACCTAACCGACTTGGAAAGAGTCCACTCAGCGTCTTTGTTTTATCTTTTGTAGATGCAACTTGGCCATATTGTTGGGTGAGGGCCATCAGCTGTACTGCGTGAGGGTTGAGGTTGAGTCCTCGAGGCGCGGCTTGACTGGCTTCTCTCAATGCGTCCGGTATAGATCTCGCTTTAAGTGCTATAGCTGCACCTACCGTAATGAACAGAGAGACGCCAGCTACGATGATCGATGCTATAGCGCCGACTGCAACGAGCCCTGCGAAGACGTTGATGCCTGACCCTATCGTGATGAGTGCTGCAACCCCGATCAGAGCATACTTGCCTCCCTTATTAGAAGGGGGTGAGGCGGGGTCATTAGAGGCTGTAAAGTCCTGGTCAGAAGATCTGCGTGCGTCTGCATCGTTGCCTTCGGAGATTGACGATAGCAGTGAAGTGTTGAGATCAGAGTCAGCCACAGTTAGGGGCGCTGTGACTCTATCTGGGACTGCGCTGCCTTCTTGAAATGCTTTCATAATGGTTTCAGGCATAATGGTTTCAGGAGAGGCTTCTGAGCTTTTGTTTGCAAAACCTTGAACAAAAGGGTGCCTCAATATATATACTGTTAATAATTTCAAGTGATCTGTTTGAATATCCTTGTCTCTTAGATGATCGTCTTCTACCTCGAATCCGTAGCCTGTTGTATTGAAGGTTGATGTGTCCCCCGCCTTTGCTGTGGTTTGGTATGCTTTTTGCTCAGCCAGTGCTGCAGAATTCGAAGCCTTCAAAGCTTTTAAAAATGGATCAACATGATCTAGGTAGCGCTGTATATCTGAGCCTGCCTCTTGGCTTTGTATTTGGAGGTGCTGAAAAAGCTGCTCATGTTGAGTACAATTGAAATTAGAATTCCCTCTAGGGGCGTCCTTTAAGACCTGATCCCCACTATTTATTTCAATCAGACGATTGGAGTATTGATCGGTTGCTGCATCGAATGATACTTCTCGTGTGATAGGTGCTGCTGTGCGTGCTGCGGGTTCTGGTCTTAGCATGATGTTTATTCCAATTTAATTGATTCTATCTATTATAGTAGGCATTCCTTAAGATTTGCTTAAATAATCTTAATTAATTGATGCTTTTTACTTTAATCTTATACATTGATGCCGAAATTTTGAGATTTTTGAGTGTTTTTAGGCTTTTTTTCGTTTTTGAGTCTTGTGGGTGTTTTTAATATTTTTTGATTCAAATCAAGTTATTATGTAGGGCTTGGGGGGCGCTCGTTTTTGAATGTGGCACCTTTTTGTCTGCTGCCCCAGCTGGGCTCGATGTGCTGCTGCTTCTTTTAGCTACTACTGTTATTTGATCGGCGCTGCTGCGTAGCGCTTGAGCAGGTTGAGGGGCGCCTAACGGCGCAGCAGCGCCGCCTGCCGATGCAGTGTGAGGGGGTGCTGTTGTTGTTTGAGTTAACGCAC
Source organism: Gammaproteobacteria bacterium (assembly GCA_014238985.1). Classification (GTDB taxonomy): domain Bacteria; phylum Pseudomonadota; class Gammaproteobacteria; order Comchoanobacterales; family Comchoanobacteraceae; genus UBA729. The sequence continues at coordinate 2,904 of JAAZZZ010000036.1, read as the reverse complement.
GGATTGCTTCGGCATCCTTTTTGCCAGGGCCCCTGTCTTTAAAGACACGATTCACAGTAAAGAATAGATCGATTGCAGCCATCTTCCTTTTCCAAGGATCCGGGTATTTTTTTTCTAATGATTGTTCGCAGTGTTCTAAAGGTAAGCATTGTCGTACCCATGGAGTCTGTACTTCGGCTGCTCCTGTGTATGCTGCGCCCGTACTGCCGCCTGCTATGATTGTGCGCCGCATTAAATCAGGAGGTTGCGCATCTTTTAACATAGATGAAACGGCTTCGAATCGATCATTACCTGAAGCCTGTTGAGCTGATTGATATAAAAAATAAATGGCTGTTGCTGTGTCGTCTTGAACATCCCGAAGCGGTATTTCAAATTGGAATTGATTGCCCAGTAGTTGTTGATTATGTGCCAGCCATAGCATTTCGTATTGACTAAATACTGCTTGAAAATCCTCAATGGATGTGCAGTTGACCACCTGTAAAAATTCGGGGTGATCTATTAAAAAATGCGTTAGATAAGCCTTCATCAGTTTGAAGGAATTTACTAGCGCTGTATTCATTGGTCGTGATGCTTTCGTGGGAAGTTTGAATAGATCAGGTGTTTTCGCCCAGAGAGGGGTTTCACCTTGCAGCGCTGTGTGGACGCTTAAGCTATCTAAAATTGTGTTTTTTAGCTGCTCAATCAATAATGGATATTCAGGTGATCCAGGGGTTAGGAGGAGCGCTATTTGTACGCTACTTGGTGTATATGTGAGTTTTTCCGCAGGTATAGGCCTAATCTTCCTTGATGCGCTTAAAAACTTAATAGTACGAGAAAACTCAGGGCCTGATGCGGCGATTGTTTTTTTCAGAACGTATAATTCTTGTTTAAATCGGAGAAGTTGTTCAGATTCTTCATCACTGAAGGCCGCCATAAAGATCTTTTGCTTTTCTTCTGTCGATAAGAGCAATGCGGGAGGCTCATCTAAAGAGCATTTTTGACTCAGATTTGCAATCGTTAGCCCCCAGAGAGCGACCTCATGTGCGTCTTTGTCTCCAAAAATGTGAGCATCAGGATCATCAGGGCTAAAGAGTAACCCCTCTAACAATGCATTCTGAATGCCTACGGATATATCTTGCAATCCCTCTGTGTTCGTGAAAATGTCTCTAAATGATTGCCGCAGTATCTGTATATTTTGTTCATCTGCTCCGCTTTGTTTAGGCAGCGTAGAATCTTGGCTCTGGTGATGAGCGATTGCTTGAAAATGATGCCATTTTTTTGGATCTGCATGCTCGGTTTGTTCAGGCCACGATATATGAATCAGAGCGCATTCAATGAGCTCAAATCCCACTGGATCGGATTGTTGAAGGGCCATCATGCAGTCTAGATACAGGATTTGTTCTGAAAATCTTTTGAGAGGTACATCCAAGCTGTCTGCAGCATCGCATTCATCGCATTCATCCAGTAGCACCGCTAATGATGCATGAGGACGTTCTCGTCCTTCCCTGTGTACCTGCATGCAGTGTTTATGGTATGGCTTTAATTGTTCTGAGAATTTTTCAACACCATAATCCATTGGGATGAGGAGGTTGGGATGTCGCGTTACAAAAGTTTTCATTCTGTCTAATGTTTCAGTTAGGCTTTGCGCTAGGCTCTCCTCAGTTGGGGAGAATAACGCGCATTCTCGTGAGTCTAGCGGACTTCTTGAGCAGGCATAGATTTGTTCTGGGCGCAACAGTTTAACGCCGCCTCCATAGCTGCCTTCAATTGCGCCATCAACCCTCATCTCTGTCGCTTTCATAAGACTACTCATTAGAGGGGTTAACTTGTTTTTAAATTGATTAAGTAGTTCTACAGATGTTGTGCTAAAAGCTGTAATAATGGCTTGAGATTGTGGCGGTTTGATAGAATTTGTCTTACAAAATGATTGCCATGCTTCAGTATTTTGAGTGATGTTTTGAAGCGTTAAAGCTTCTCCGTTGATTAAGCCATGAATCAGTGCAAGCTGAATCTCTTTGGATACCCCTGTTGTTTGGAAAATTGTTTCGAGTAATTTTGTCAATGCTGGAATATTTTGATCTATATCGGGCGGTATAAACGCTATGTCCCACAAAAGCTGAGGCGGTGTGAATCTTTCTGGGGGTGTGCTGCTGGCAAGTGCTCTTAAAGTTGATAATGTTACGTATGGGAGGATAGTGCTTTGCAGGAGCGCATTCTCTATCTCAAAATTAACCAGCTGCTGTACACTTTCCCAAATCTTTTCAGTTATCCCAAGCGCTTTAGCCTCTGTTTGAAAAGTTTCTGTGTGGAATTCTTTGTCTGCTTCTGAATCGTCTTTGAGCTGGAATTGCTCGTAGAGGTATTGATCGATTAACTGTATGCAGGCTATATGCTTTTCTGTTGGGGCAAAGCGTACACGATAATTGACCGCGCCATCTTGGCCAATTTGATAGGGAGGGGTGCGCACTGGTCCTAATTCGCTTTCTTCTAAGGAGAGCAAGAGCACGTCAGTATAGATCCCTGCACGCATTGCGTTGTAGGATCTGTAGAGTATTCCAGCCTTGATAGCGTTGCTTTTGAATATATCGAAGCCTTGCATAAAGCATTTTCCCGCATGCATTGATTCCAATGTCAGGCAGCCCAGTACGGTAGGTTGTATTCGGCGTTCAGCAGATGGATGAACGGCTAAAGATGCTACCTCGGTGAACATGCTTGTTGCTAATCCCTCTTGAAAAGCATCGAGACCTAAATCATATGATTTTTGTAGTGCTGCAAGTTGCTGTGTTGTTTCTTCAAATTGGCTTTGAATCGCTTCTGGTGAATCTTTTAATGTCAGTCTTGTTAAGCTTTCACGTTGCTCCGCAAGACCGGATAAAATGTTCTCTAACTCTGAGATGACCTCATTGAGTGCCTCTGCCAATGGTT
>JAAZZZ010000035.1 GCA_014238985.1 Gammaproteobacteria bacterium | reverse complement strand
TCGTGTATCGTTGAAAATCGACACACGTTGAAAATGGAACAACGTTGAATACGGAACCGTCATGCTGTTGAAAATTGACATTGCAGTTGAAAAACGAAAGCCTTTATTCGGATCATATTTCTTCACAGCATGCATCAGTCCTAAATTACCCTCTTCAATCAAATCTAAAAACGGAATGCCTCGTTGACAATATCGCCTCGAAATTTTAACCACTAACCGTAAATTAGCCTCAACCATATGCACAACTGCTTGTCGATTACCTGCTTGAACCTGCTGGGCTAAAGATATTTCTTCCTCAGCTGTTAGCAATGCGGTAAAACCAATCTGATTTAAATACATTTGTGTAGGATCAGAAGATACATGACGATTTGAGCCAGATGACGCATCAGCTGTGGTTGTTGTATCAACATTTTTGGTCAGATTAAGATCTTTCTCCTCTGTGAGTGCGCCTTCCGATGACATTAAATTCGGTTCATTCGATGCGCTTTGATCTGATTCAACAGGTTTCACCGATTTATCTGAATGCCTCTGTGTCATACTCTACCCTCGATAAGATCTAAAAAAACGATGCAAATTAATCGCATGCCCTCCATTGCGGATCTCAAAATAAATCATAGGCAATCGATGCTGTGACCGACCCACCAACGCAAGTATTTGCCCCATGGCAACCCGTTGTCCCATTTTAATACGTACAGCATGATTATATCCATACGCACTGAGCAACTGATGACTGTGCTTAATAAGGATTAAATGGCCATACCCCTTCAGTCCTCGACCACTATACACCACAGATCCAGATGCACTTGCGCGCACAGGCGTGCCTACATGTGCTTTAATCCAGACACCTTGATGTGGAAATTGTGCAAATTCAACCACACCACGCAACGGCCAATGCCAACGTTTAAGTGGCAATACAGTGTTCCGTTGCACACGACTCGCTCCTCTAAAAACCGTAGACACTTGAACCTTTTGTTGATGACGAAGATTTTTCACCTTTTTAACCGCAGGATCAGTAGAAATCACCGGCACACTGCCCCGATAAGACACTTTTTTCAAAGCAGGCAACTTGACTACGTCGCCCTGTTCAAGACGATAGGGCAATTTCAAATGATTGAAGCGGGCCAATGTCTGCCCATCCACACCATAAGCCCAGGCAATAGAATATAAACTATCCCCTCGCTGAACTTGATATTGATGTCCCGATACAGCATGCAAAACGGCTACAGGCGCCAATCGAGGCGCATGTGATTGACACGACAGCATACCCAACAAGATCACAATACAACCCAGCAGACGCCCTATCAAATCCATGTTGAATAGCCCACCGTAACGCTTCATGATCCCCTCTATACGTTTGGCTCGAATGTGCTTCAGCTTAAACTAAACTTCAAAACAACTCTAGTCCCTTTGAATCAAACCTTCACAGCTTGTTTCAACACACAATACTCTGTTAATAGCTCACATTGTGCTTGATCGGTTCGATCAATATTCAACGGTGTCACCGTCACATAACCGCTCTGAATATCTCCAAAATCACACCCCTTACGGCATGAATCTGGTGTAGGAGACATTGGCGCATCAATCCAGTAAGCTGTTTGACCACATAACTCCGATGCCACAAGAGACTGACGCGCCTTGACTTGACGTCGCCCTTGCTGTGAAATCGTCATGCCAGACAATGCATCAAAAGGGACATCAGGCACATTCACACTCAACAAAAATGGGGTATTTAAGGACGATAATTGAACAATTAAATCACATGCAATACGCGCAGCAGTATCAAAATATTGCGCCCCTACTAAAGAAATTGCTAATGCAGAAATTCCAGCAAGATATCCCTCAGATGCAGCAGCTACTGTCCCAGAATACCACACATCATCACCCAGATTTTCACCCGAATTGATTCCAGAAATAATTAAATCAGGACGATGCTCCAACAAACCATTTAATGCCAAATGAATACAATCCGCAGGCGTGCCCTGCACACTCACGGTCGATGCATCTAACCAATTGACAAAGATGGGTTGCCTCAGCGTCAACGCCTGACTGGCCCCTGAACAATTTCGATCTGGGGCAACGACAGTCACGTGATGTCCTGCTTGACGCAAAATAAGCACCAAGGTTTTCAACCCTTCTGCATGAACACCATCATCATTTGAAACTAAAATATGCATGAAGCGCCTTCATTAAACATTATTAGGCACATCAATAAACACATGAGATAAATCAAAGTTTTCCGCCAATACAGCGCCCAAGGCTTGAACCCCCAGTCGCTCTGTTGCATGATGCCCAGCTCCAAAATAATGCACACCGGACTCTTGTGCCAAATGCGGAATATATTCAGACACTTCTCCTGTTAAAAACGCGTCTAACCCTAATTCAATTGCACGATAAAAATGACCTTGGGCCGCCCCAGAACAAATACCAATACGTTGAATATGCGGTGTCGTCCCTGGGAAATAATCTGGAGTACGCTCAAGCGTATGTTCAAGCTTTTCAGTCACTTCTTGAACTGTCATCGGGTATGGCAGCTCAACAATCAAACCAATACTCGGTTGCTGTGCATCCAAAGGCCCAATCACCTGTCCGCCTAATACAGTTGAAAGCTGTGCGTTATTCCCTAATTGAAGATGTGCATCAAGCGGCAAATGATAGGCTGCCAAGCTGATTGAAGCTGACATCAGCTGTTTCACACGCTGATACATCACCCCCACTAAACAGGATGATTGTTTATTCCAAAATAAACCATGATGCACCAACACTAAATCAGCTTGCTCTTCAATCGCCGCTGAAAATAATGCCTGACAGGCCGAAACCCCTGAAACCACTACACGGATGTCATTTTGACCTTCAACCTGCAATCCATTGGGACCATAATCTTGAAAAGCATCAATCTCAAGCAACTGATTTAAATAGGCGATACACGCTTTAAGTTCTGCCATCTCATACCTCAATTATTTACTGAACTGCTTTTTCAGTACGTTCTTCAGCGCCTTGATGAAGTGAACGCCGAATTTTACACCCAATATTCAAAAATTTAGCTTCAATATGCTCATATCCACGATCAATATGATGAATCTGATGAATCACCGTTGTACCTTGCGCAACAAGGCCAGCCAATATAAGACTGGCTGAAGCCCTTAAATCAGTCGCACTCACACCTGCTGCATGCAAAGCACGCACACCTTGCGATGTCACGCTCTGATTACACAAGGTCAGCTGAGCCCCCATACGTTGCATTTCTTGAACATGCATAAAACGATTTTCAAAAACATTTTCTTTCACCACTGCCTCACCCTCTGCAATGCAATTCAATGCTAACCACTGTGCTTGTAAATCTGTCGGAAATCCAGGGAAGGCTTCAGTTTCGATCGAAACTGCTCGAGGGCGACGCCCTTGCATATCTAATGCAATCCAATCATCTCCTTGATCAATCATTGCCCCTGTCAGAATTAAATGTTCTAAAACACAACTTAAAAATTTCGGATGCACACCTTCCAACCTAATCTGACCTGAAGTGATTGCTGCTGCAATTAAAAAAGTCCCCGCTTCAATTCGATCCCCCATGATCGTATAATCACAAGACCCTTGTAGCGCTGGAACACCTTCAATTTTAATTTCTGCGGTACCTGCCCCTGTAATACGAGCGCCACAAAGGTTTAAAAAATTAGCTAAATCAACAACCTCTGGCTCTTTTGCAGCACCTGAAATCACACTCGTGCCCCGTGCAAGCACAGCAGCCATCATGATGTTTTCAGTGCCTGTCACTGTTGGCCGCTCAAACACCACTTGAGCACCCACCAATCCATTGGGTGCAACAGCATGTACATACCCATTTTTAACTTCAATGATGGCCCCAAGCTGTTGTAATGCCTTAATATGCAAATCAATCGGTCGAGAACCAATGGCACATCCCCCTGGCAAGGATACCCGCGCACGCCTAAACCTTGCCAACAACGGCCCTAAAACTAAAAATGATGCACGCATGGTATTCACCAAATCGTACGGTGCTTCAAAACAATGTATGTCACGTGTATCCACTTCAAGATGCATCGATTCTTCTACAAGGAAACGTGCCCCCAGTAAATTCAAAAGCCCAATCATTGTCGTGACATCTTGTAAATGTGGTAAATTCCTTAACTGCACTATCCCATTAACCAGCAATGTTCCTGCTAAAATAGGTAACGCTGAATTCTTTGCACCTGAAACACGTAAAGTGCCCCCAACACAACCACCCCCCGTGACATGTAATACATCTAACACAAGTCAACCTTTCAATTACTTATAAAAAAACCTTGCACATTCTAAAGAATTGCACACCATCTCAACGACACAGTAAAGCATATTTACACGATTAACTCAACGAATGTAACGCAAAATAAAGTATAATTATTCTGCCTGACGCGCTCGAAGCTCTTTCAATAAGGCAACCATACCACCTCTTAATAGAACGTCAGCAAACTGAGAGCGATAACTTTGCACTAAACTCACCCCGTCAACACTAAAATCAATGATTTTCCATGTGCCTTTTTCACGTAACATCTGATAAACCACGTTGATCACTGGACCATCCATTGGCTCAATTTCCGAATGCACATTCACCACCGAAAGATCCGACAAGCGACCTCGTATAGGAGCAAAACTGATTTTTTGATCAGAATAAGAATGCAATGCTTCTGCATAAGTTGAAATCACTACACGTGTAAAATAACGCAAAAAATCTGAACGCTGCTGGGCCGTTGCTTGTCGCCAATGGGTGCGGCCAACAACATACTGCGCCATCTTATCTTGATTGATCCTAGGAATAAGAATCTTATTGACAATTTTCACTAACAATTCAGGTTTTTGTTTCAATTGCTGACGATGTTGCTTGAGTTGCTTGATCAGTCGAATAGCCGTTTGATCTAATAAAACCACCGGTGAAACCGCTGCAAATACAAGAGATGACAATCCAAATAATACGATGATAAAGTTTCTTTTTGACAACATCAACACTCCTTTTTTAAATTCCACATTATTTTTTATTCATATTAAAAATAAGCTTCCCAATTAAATTTTCAAGCACCATCACAGAAGCTGTACGCTGAATACTACCCTCTGCTTTGAGAAACCGCTCACTCAAACCTGGTATAATACTGACATACTTTGCCCCTAATAATCCTTCTGTCAGTATACGGGCTTCACTGTCTACGGGGATATGATATAATTGCTGAATGATTTTCAACACAACATGCGCACGATAACTATGCTGATCTAATTGAATACCAGTAACTTCCCCAACTCGCACACCTGCAATTCTAACGGGTGCTCGCACCCTGAGTCCAGCAATATTATCAAAATCGGCACTTACTTGCACCATATTCTGACCCTCACTGTAATCTAATTCGCTGGCATCAAAAGCAATAAACAGTAGCGACAACAACCCTAAAATTAAAAACAAACCTACACCAAACTCTATCGACCTCTGTTGCATAATCAAACTCCTAACATGAATGCTGTCATCATAAAATCTAGCATTAATATCAGCAAGGATGAAATCACCACAGTACGTGTTGTGGCTAAACCCACTCCCGCAGCAGTGGGTATCGCTGTGTATCCATGATATAACGCCAACCAATTTACAACCAATCCAAAAATAAAACTTTTATACAAGCCATTGAGCACATCTGTATTAAACAGCACAGACGCTTTCATATTCGACCAAAAAGTCCCTACATCCAGCCCCAACCAAATCACCGCAATATAATACCCACCCCACAATGCCACAGCATCAAAGATTAATGTCAGAATTGGCACTGAAATCACCCCAGAAAGATAACGCGGAAAAATAACACGCCGTAAGGGATCAATTGCCATCACTTCCATAGCAGGAATTTGCTCAGTCACTTGCATCAATCCAATTTCAGCCGTGAGCGCAGACCCTGCACGCCCAACATACAATAACGCAGTCATGACAGGTCCTAGTTCACGAAAAACACTTAAAGCCAATAATTGACTGAGTTGAGCTTCAGCGCCAAATTTTTGTAGCGTATGAAAGCCTTGCAAGGCGACAACCATACCAATAAATCCCCCTGCAACCAAAATCACCGGCAAAGAGTGCGTCCCTAACAGATAGACTTGAGCAAACACATCACGCCAACGACATCGATTTAAAATTGAGCGACGAATAAATTTTTCCAGAAACAATACAGACTGCCCACACCCACACATAACGATGATGCCCCACTGTCCAAATGCTACGATGGCCGTCACCGCATTCATGTTGTCGTGTCCATACCATCACCTTCTGTGTGCACATGAGCTGTATCGATCGATTGATCTATTGAGTTCTGAATGAACTGCATCACTTGAGGTAATGTGCTTGCACGCGCTTGAGCAACAGTCCCTGAAAAAACCAACCCGCCTTGATCTAACATGACCACATCATCACTGATCGATAATATGGATTGAATTTGATGCGAAACAACAATAGCGGTGCGATCCGTTTCAGCATTCATCATCTTGATTAATTTCAATAATGCCCTACATGTAACCGGATCTTGGGCCGATAAGGGCTCATCATATAACATCAACATTGGATTTAAAATCATGGCCCTAGCTAAAGCAACACGTTTACTCATCCCGCCTGATAATTGACGTGGATATAAATCCATCACATCAGCCAAACCCACACGCTCAAGTTCCAATAAAACCTGCGCAGTCAAGGCGGTCTGGTCCAAAGCTAAATGCTCACGTGCAGGCATTGCTACATTTTCAGCAACCGTCAGTCCCGAAAATAAAGCTGAAGATTGAAAGAGCATTCCGATTTTTTTACGCATGGCATATAAAGCTTGTAAAGTTTGGCCACTCACTGACTGCCCCCCCACTCGGACAGTGCCTTGATCAGGCAATAATTGCCCTGTAAGGAGTCTTAAAAAAGTTGTTTTCCCAATGCCAGAGGGGCCCATCAACAAAGTAATCCCTCCGCCTCGAATCGCCACACTCAACCGATCAAAAATAACCCGGCCATCCAAGTTTAAACTGACATTATCAAATTCAATCAACGGATTGAGCGACCACGACCGCATGCGTCCTCCTTTGGCTGGACACAGCATGCCATAAAAAATAATCTGTTACCAGGTTGTGCTACCAGCAAAGAATACGTGCTCACACCCTCAAACATGCTGCAATCGAGCAAACACCCTAATATTGAAAAATGAGTCTAAAAAGTATATAATTTCGTCTCGTGTTCTTTGAACAAACCCGTAGGTACGCCTTCATGATCACAACCACCTTGCAACCTTCATCTCATGTAAAATCCCACCGTGAGACACTCCATACCGCGCATGAAGTCATCGATACTGAAATTCAGGCACTGCTGTCTATGAAACAAAATATTAGCTCAACATTTGAAGAAGCTTGCACCTTAATGTTACCTTGCCAAGGTCGTGTGATTGTAACTGGCATGGGAAAATCTGGACATATCGCGCATAAAATTGCAGCAACATTAGCCAGCACTGGTACCCCTGCTTTTTTTGTCCATCCTGGAGAAGCCAATCACGGCGATATGGGCATGATTACACAACAAGACATTGTCCTTGCCCTGTCCCATTCTGGCGAAACACAAGAGGTACTGTCGCTACTCCCCAGAATCAAATCTCTCACTGTACCTATGATTGTCATGACAGGCCGCTCCACTTCAACGTTGGCTCAAGCAGCTGCAGTCGTTCTCAACACCTCAGTGCCTCAAGAAGCTTGCCCACTCGGACTCGCCCCCACAGCCAGCACCACCAACTGCCTCGTACTGGGCGATGCCTTAGCCATCAGTTTGCTCAAAGCCCGTGGATTTACAAGTGAAGATTTTGCTAGAGCGCATCCAGGAGGACATTTAGGCAAACGCTTACTCACACGCATACAAGATGTCATGCATATTGGCGAAGCCATTCCTTGGGTTTTTCCAAATCAAACACTTGCTCAAGCATTACTTGAAATGACACAT
>JAAZZZ010000034.1 GCA_014238985.1 Gammaproteobacteria bacterium | reverse complement strand
TGATCTTCCAGTGCCTTGATTTTTAAAGCAGCATCATGCGGTGTTAATGACTGTGGATCATAGTCAAATTGAGATTCGATAGCCGGTATTGTCTCTGATGTGTCAGATTGCATGGTGTCTAAAGTATCGATCATTGCTTTCTGAATCGATTGAGGGGTAATGCCATGTTTCGTATTAAATTCAGTTTGAATATCACGCCGCCTGTGCGTTTCAGCCACCGTCGATTGTATTGAGCCTGTAAGGCGGTCTGCATAAAGTATTGCACGCCCTTCAAGGTGACGTGCAGCGCGACCAATGGTTTGAATGAGCGCACGCTGTGAACGTAAAAATCCTTCTTTATCTGCATCAAAAATTAATACCAGTGCCACTTCAGGTAAATCCAGCCCCTCTCTCAATAAATTAATACCCACCAACACATCAAAATCGCCCTGACGTAAGCCTTTTAATATCTCAACACGTTCAAGGGTATCAATTTCAGAATGCAAATAACGCACACGCACACCCTGCTCTCGCAAATATTCAGCCAACTGCTCTGACATTTTTTTAGTCAATGTCGTAATCAAGACCCTTTGATGCTTGGATACACAGGTTTTGATTTCACCTAAACTGTCTTCAACCTGCCCTGTTGCCGGACGCATTTCAATTGTAGGGTCAACTAAACCTGTAGGACGCACTAAACATTCAACCACCTGACTTGATTCATCCAGCTCATAGTGCCCAGGGGTGGCAGAGACAAAAATGGTTTGTGGCGAACGTGCCTTAAATTCTTCAAAACTCAACGGTCGATTATCCGCCGCAGAAGGTAGCCTAAAACCATATTCAACCAAATTCTTCTTACGTGATTGATCCCCTTTCACCATGGCGCTCAGCTGCGGTAATGTCACATGTGATTCATCAATCATCAAGATTGCATTTTCGGGCAAGTAATCCATCAACGTCGGTGGCGGTTCGCCGGCTTCACGCCCTGTTAAATGACGTGAATAATTTTCAATACCATTGCAAAAACCACAATGTACCAACATTTCGATGTCATAACGTGTGCGTTGCTCTAATCGCTGAGCTTCGAGCAATCGATTGTCCTCATTTAACGCCGCTAAACGCGCTTTGAGCTCCGCTTGAATGCGCTTCACCGTGGCAGCGATTTTAGAGCGTGGCGTCACATAATGTGCTTTAGGGTAGACCGTATACCGCGCCACAGATCGAATCACTTCTCCCGTTAAAGGATCAAACAAACTCAAGGATTCGATCTCATCATCAAACAATTGAATACGTAATGCCTGTCTTTCCAATTCAGCTGGATGTACATCCAACACATCGCCACGCACTCTAAAAGTTGCTCGCTTGAGCTCTATATCATTACGTGTATATTGCAATTCAGCCAACCGCGCCAGTATTTGACGTTGGTCAACTTGATCTCCACATTTTAAATGCAATACCATTTTGAGGTAATCTTGCGGATCACCTAACCCATAAATGGCTGAAACAGTCCCCACAATAATCACATCTGATCGAGATAATAGAGATTTTGTCGTAGACAAACGCATTTGCTCAATATGTGCATTCACGGACGCATCTTTTTCAATAAAGGTGTCACTGGCAGCTACATACGCTTCTGGTTGATAATAATCATAGTATGAAACAAAATATTCGACCGCATTATGCGGAAAAAATTGCTTCATCTCTCCGTAAAGCTGTGCAGCCAATGTTTTATTAGGTGCAAGCATCAGCGCTGGACGTTGCATGCGCTCAATCGCATTGGCCAATATGAACGTTTTGCCAGACCCTGTCACGCCCAGCAATGTTTGTGAAGCAATCCCCGTTTTTAAACCTTCTACTAATTGATCAATGGTTTCAGGCTGCTGACCGGCAGGCTTAAAAGGCGCTTTTAAATCAAATTGTTTAGACATCTATTCACCATCAATCTTTTTAAAACACTTGATGAAGCATCATAACCGGCATACCAAAACATTAAAAGCACAATGCCACCTCTAGACGATACAGAATACTTTGCTTATACTGTGTCGCTCCATTCAAACCCATTCATCCACGGAGACCCTATGGCGATCTCAAACTGCGCTCAGCGCATTCAACCTTCAGCAACACTCGCAATCTCTGCACAAGCAAAAGCCATGGTTGCTCAAGGCCTTGACGTCATTAACTTCAGTGCGGGTGAACCTGATTTTAATACGCCTGACAACATCATTCAAGCAGCACATATTGCTGCACAAAATGGGCAAACATGCTACACCCCAGCTGCAGGCACACAAGCGTTACGACAGGCCATCATACAACGCCTGGAGCTCGATTTAGATCTAAACTACACCCCTGAGGAAATCATTGTATCCAGTGGCGCCAAACAAAGCTGTTACCTCGCCATACTGGCCTTAATTAACCCTGGAGATGAAGTCATCATCCCCGCACCTTACTGGGTATCTTATCCAGAAATGGTCTCTCTGGTAGGTGGCAAAGCTGTGCCCATTCAGACAACGGCTGAACATAACTGGCAGATCACCCCTGAGCAACTACGTGCCACCATCACACAACAAACACGACTTCTGATTTTAAACAGTCCTAACAACCCCACTGGCAGCGCTTATTCTCACACAGCATTACACGCACTGGGAGAAGTATTAAAAGATTTTCCTGATGTGATGATTTTAAGTGATGATATCTATCAAAAGATTTATTGGGGCTCGGAACCTCTGAGTCATCTGCTGACAACATGCCCATCACTCAAAGACCGCACCCTCATCGTCAATGGCGTTTCAAAAGCATATGCCATGACAGGATGGCGCATTGGCTATACTGCAGGCCCTCAAGCGGTGATTTCAGCCATGTCTCGCTTACAATCACATAGCAGCGGATGTCCCTGTAGCATCTCACAAGCTGCTGCAGAAGTGGCCTTACTGAAGGGTCAAGATAACCTTGACCGCATGTTGGTACAATTTCAGCAACGCGCAGCCATCACAACTTCTGCACTGGATATGATGCCAGCCTTAAACGCCTCCCCCATATCAGGCACCTTTTATGCTTGGGTCAATGCTGAGCGATTGATTTTAGAACGCAACCTCAAAGACGACATGGCATTGTGTAAAGATTTACTAGAAAAAGCGCATATTGCACTTGTGCCTGGCAGTGTCTTTGGCGCCCCTCAACATTTTAGACTCTCATTCGCACTGTCTGAACCCGAACTGCGCAAGGGCTTAGAACGACTTCAACACTATGGGGTTGTTGACAGTTGAATTTAGGCAAGAGACCACAAGATAAAAATAATTGAAAAATAGGCCTTTATTGATTATGCCCAAGTGCTTTGAGCGCGTTTTGAACACAGTATAACCCCTTCTAATTTAAAATGATTGCACATGTAACAAAAATGAAGCACACGCGTCTTGACTTCAATGATTATTGTATCTTGACCCAATTCTCAGAGATCGATAGAATACGCATGCCGTTCCTCGGTAGCTCAGTTGGTAGAGCAGGTGACTGTTAATCACTTGGTCGGCGGTTCGAGTCCGTCCCGAGGAGCCATTTTTCAAAAACAAAAATCAATCATGCCGCCCGCTTACCTTTTTGTATCGCACGCTACTTTCTGCAAAAATCTCAATAATAGATTCACTTGACCCTGCTCAAAAAATAATCTTAAAAAACCTTTAATTGATAGGATATCCAGCATCTGATGCTTTGCTATTTAACATCTCTAAAGCGCTATAGACTATACTTCTACATTATGGATTATACTCAAGGTGATAGACATGTCTAGCAAGAGCAAAAAAGCACTCTCACTCTCACTATATCCCTTATGGGCTATGGCTCATGTGCTCCGCGCTGTAGTTATCATTATACCATGAATCATAGGGGCTGCATTGATGCCCTCATTCGTCATGGACTCAATGAATCTTTCGTTGATAACTATAGTCGAGGGGCACTTGTAGGTGTATGTATAAATATTGTGAAACCGCTTTTCTCAACAACTGAAACTTATTCTAAAAGCCTTGAAAAATGATCTGAATTTAAAACATTTATCGATCAATTATGGCATCAAACAAACCTCAACTCACCGCCTGTGAATCCAGAGAGCCCAATGCCTCACGCTGAATTAGAGCAATTCTCTACCGAACAAAAAGCAGAAAGATTGGTAGTGATTGATGAGGCTCAACACTTAAAAGGTCAACCGATGAAAGGTCCACATGAACTACAGGCCACTTCCAGTGATAATTCAAATGAACTCATGCGCCAAATAGAGCAAAAAACACTCACACGAGACAGCCTCTAGAGAGCCTCATGATGAGCATAAAAATCAATTTACCCCACGATAAACCCCATCAGTGTATCAGTGTTTTAAAATCGGCTTTGTAACCCTCAATGTTGAGCACGGCGATGCGGAGGCGCGACATGTTTGCGTGCATGACATCCTTTATCGTTCATCAAATGCGTTAAGTGTAAAGCACGATGTTGTGCAGCATGTATAGCATCCTGGACATTAAGGTATGTCCCTGCAAGGGCTGGCCAGAATAAAACGGCCCGTGCAACATTTCCAGGGGTAAAATCTTGCTCATCACCTGCTTTTTTTTGAATACGTTGAACTTCGTTATAAGCCTCTTGTAATTCATGACAGTTCAGATCTCTATCTCCTGGCATTTCAACTGGCACCACTGTAGGATGTGCACACCCAAATAAAAATGCACTTAAAACACAAATAATCCCTAAATTACGATACATAGTTACTCCCAATATTGATACATAGTCTTTCCTAGGAAAGACACTCCGTTGATCAAACTACACTAGTATTATTTTGTTCAACAGTAAACAATTAATCAAAAAATGGGGGCTTTATCATCAAATACTCTGAGCATACATACAGCTTGATTTAATCTTTGTCGGCAACATCCAATGTCCGTGCAGCTTTGACTTCATCCAAGCGGCCCACCACGCACTGATAAGGGGCTTGCTTGAGTGACTCGGGGTCATTTTGAATTTCATTCCAAATGGCTGACATCGCTGCGATGAATTGGTCTAAAGTTGCTTTAGATTCAGTTTCAGTCGGCTCAATGAGCAAACACTCAGGCACACATAACGGAAAATACATTGTGGGTGCATGTATACCAAAATCCAATAAACGCTTTGCCACATCTAAAGCACGCACCCCTGTTTGACGGTGTATCTCGTCTAAAGTGATCACAAATTCATGTGATGCCCTGCGTTCTGGAAATGCTAAAACATAGCCCAACGATGATAAAGCATGCTGCACATAAGCCGCATTCAATACAGCCATACTCGAGACACGTCGCACCCCTTGTCGACCCAATAACCGAAGATACACATAGGCCTGTAACAACACTCCAATATTACCCATAAAGGTTGAAAGACGACCAATACTCTCAGATGCAGGTTGAGTCCAATCATATCCTTGCTCAGCCTTAGTCACATAAGGATGTGGCAAATAAGGCACGAGGCGATCAACTGCAATCACAGGACCTGCGCCTGGGCCTCCACCACCATGTGGGGTGGCAAACGTCTTATGCAAATTCAAATGCAATACATCAAAACCCATATCACCAGGGCGCACACGTCCTAAAATCGCATTTAAATTTGCACCATCGTAATAATTCAGCCCGCCTGCAGCATGGACTTTAGCAGTAATCGTTTCAATTTGACGTTCAAAGACACCCAGCGTAGAGGGATTGGTCAGCATTAATCCAGCCACATCAGGGCCCAATGCTGCATCCAGTGCTTCTAAATCTAAATCACCATCAGGTAAAGTCGCCACTTCCCGAATCTCAAAACCACATCGTGTCGCAGAAGCTGGGTTGGTGCCATGTGCAGCATCAGGCACCAATATCACAGTACGTGCGGCATCTCCACGTGCTTGATGATACGCACGGATCATGGCCACACCTGCCCATTCCCCCTGAGCCCCTGCCATGGGCGACAATACTGTTTGCTTCATACCTGTGAGCACAGCCAATTGTGTTTGTAATTCATATAAACACGCTAAAGTCCCCTGACATATCTCTGCCTGCCACAGGGGATGTGCCCCCACAAACCCCTCCAAATGCGCCAAACGTCTTGCTGCACGCGGGTTGTATTTCATAGAACAAGAACCCAAAGGGTAAAAATGCGTATCAATACTGTAATTAAGTTGCGACAAACAGGTATAATGTCGTACAGCTTCCAATTCACTCAGTGCAGGCAATGCTGCTGCATCATGTCTGATCAATGCCTCAGGGATATCATCTACATGGGCATGATCGCTGTCTAGCTGATGTGCACTGGAGGGCGCCATAGCCCGATCAGAATTAAAGCACAGTTCAATGCTCATCTAGACACCTGCCCTGTCAAAGACGCCTTTAAACTTACACTGAGCCGATCAAAGTCTTGAGTACGATGACATTCTGTCGCACAGACCAATACACCCGGCTGTACTGTTTTAAAATCATTCTGTAACGGTAATCCAAAATAAATGCCTCGATCAAGCAATGCTTGATGTAACGCATCGATATCGCCTGAAACCTTCAGCGCACATTCATAGGCATACGGCCCTTTAAACATCGGAGTGATCTCAGCATATTCACAACATAGATCAACCAGTGTGCGACAATTTTCATGACAACGGATCGCACGGGCACGTAAACCCGCTGTGCCCAGCAAGGCAGCCGTCATGGTAGCTGCCAACAACATCACCCCTTGATTTGTACAAATATTTGAAGTCGCTTTAGCACGACGAATGTGTTGCTCTCTTGCCTGTAATGTTAAAACATACCCTGCTCGACCCTTTGCATCCTCTGCACGTGCAACTAAACGACCTGGCAGTTGTCGTATGTGCGCTCGACGTGTCACCAAAAACCCAAAATACGGCCCACCCCCTGCTAACGGCAAACCCAAAGGTTGCCCTTCTCCACAGGCAATATCCGCGCCACGTTGCCCCCATTGTCCTGGCGGTTTGAGCCAAGCCATGAGCATAGGGTTCACATATCCAATCACCAATGCATTTTGAGCATGCGCCCAATCTACCCAAGCATCAACAGGCTCGATCATCCCCCAAACATTAGGTTGTGCTAATACCACAGCACAAAAGGCGTGTTGAGCTGATCCTGCCTGAATTGCAGCATCACAACATCCTGTTTCAGCATCTGTAGGCAAGGTGTCTAATTGTATGCCCAGTGGACTTAATTGAGCCACCAACGTTTGAAAGACCCAAGGGTGTAAGGCCGCTGTAATTAAAACACGTGGTGTTTCAGATTTTTGAATGCGCACGGCCATCAAGATGGCTTCGACCAATGCAGTAGCACCATCATACAATGAAGCGTTTGATACCTCCATGTCCATTAAACGCGTCATCATCGTTTGATATTCATAAATCAGCTGCAATGTGCCTTGACTGGCTTCTGCTTGATAAGGTGTATAGGCTGTGAGCCACTCTCCTCGGCTTAACATATCTAACACAGCATGTGGTACATGATGGTTATAAGCGCCTGCTCCCAAGAAACTCAATTCCTGAAAATTAGATTGAGCGCGCTCACGCATGAGCGCACTGACTTCAATCTCATTTAGAGCCTCTGGAATATCTGCAGGCACTTCGACATTCAGGTGATCTGGAACTTCAGAAAATAAATCTGACGTTGCTTGCAACCCCATTGTGTGCAACATCGCTTGAATGTCCTCTTGAGCATGTGGAATAAAAGGCATGTGACTACCAATCCTCGCCCTGATCCTGTATAGCATCCACCTCTACTTCATCTACTTGGATCAAGCTTTCATAATCTTCTGCTGATAAACATTGATTGAGTGCTTTTGGATCGTCTGACTGTAATTCAAACAGCCAACCATCTGAAAAAGGATGCTCATTGATTAAGCCGGGGGCATCGGTGAGTTCATCATTCACAGCCACCACAGTCCCACCAAAAGGGGCATACACATCTGATGCGGCCTTCACTGATTCAATCACACAGACTTCATGGTCTGCTTGCACCGTGATACCCACTTTAGGTAATTCAACA